>JAGTVA010000023.1 GCA_018224445.1 Saprospiraceae bacterium | reverse complement strand
TAAGAGATTTGCGAGGACTCCAAAAAGGGGGCGAATTACCCGTTGATCAAATACTGGGCAGGAAAGAGTAATACAAAAAAGTGAGGTCTTTAAAAATTTAAGCCCCCTTATAAGAGAGTTCTACAGTCGAAAACTGTATCCGGCTTAATTGACTTTCCGTATAGTCAACTCATAGTCCGTCCACTCTCCTTCCCTTGCATTCTCGTGAACCAGGGATACGGAAATAGTATATTTCCCGGGCTGAAAACGCTCATTCCATGAAAAATCGTTGTCCGGCCCTCCGAACGTCTGTCTTACCAATTGCTGTCTCTCTGGATTCAAAAAAGTCAGTAGGGTTTTGTCGTGAAGGGAGGATACATGGATATCCAGAATAGTTTCCTCGTGTATATCAAATTGGTGGTAAATAAAAGTCCGTCCGGCAATTTGGGCTGAATATTTACCCACGCCGTTTACAATGTCCACGTACTCATTGTCTACATAAACCACTTCGGGGTCTCGATCCGTTTCAAAGGGGGGATTGGCCGGGTCAAAACCGGACACTTCCACCTCCTCAGCAGTATCCGTTTCGGTCTCTTCACCCTCCCGCTGATCGCTTTGACAAGCAAAAAAGGTCATAAGGCAAAGGGCTGTAAAAACATTGAGTAGTAATTTCATTGGTATATATTTAGCGATTGATTCCAGCGAATAAATTTAATCCGTCCGCCTGCATATTTCATTAAATGTATCAGACATAGACTGTTATATTTTTAGGTTAGATAAAAACAACCTCTTTACAGACTACAAAATTAATAAACAAATCCGATAAATAATACACCCGGGCTTCAATTATCAGTTCCCGCGTGCAACTTTCACCTTTCTGGCCAAAAGAACAGCCAAAATGCAGATAGCGATGGAAAGATAGCCCACCCAATCGTAATTTATGAATACCCCGGAATCTTCTTCCAACACCACCACCAAACCACTGATTAAACTAGCTGAAGCAATCGACAATTGCTGGAGAGAAGATTTCAAACTCATAAATCCCCCTCTGGTTTCAGTAGGAGCCGCCGCTGTAATAATCGTCTGGGGAGCGATCATTCTCCCACTCCCCAGTACAAAAAACAAACTGGTGACAACCAATCCGTAAACCACCGGGGAATGGCCCATATTGGTCAAAAGAACGACTGGAATGAACGACAAAATCATAAAAACCACCATCGAACGCACAGCGCCCATTCGATCGGACAACCTGCCGATAATAGGGGTAGAAAAAACAGTAAGTGTGCCTCCGATCAAATAGATGTAGGAAATTTCCTGCATATTGAACCCCACATTTCTAATCATGTAGGGGGCGATAAAGGGGATGATTAAAAAGTGTCCCAAAATCAAAATAAATGCCACTCCCAGTGCCCGCACCTGATTTCTGTCCTTGAGAATTTCTCTGAGTGGATTTTTTAAAAAACTCAATTTGTAAGTGGTCTCGGGTGGTGCGATAGCCGGAAAAAGGAATATTATGAACAGGGTAATCACGGCGCCCAATCCACCGATAAAGACAAAAGTGATCCGCCAATTGTACCAATCTGCAAGAATTAAACCGAAGGGAATTCCCAGCGCTGCAGCGGCGGAAAATCCGGCCATCAGAATTCCGATAGCGGAGGATCGCTCTTTGAAAGAAAACAAATCGCTAACCACCGCCAGAGCCAATGCGCCGATCACACCTCCGAACGCTCCCGAGATAAATCTGAGTGCCAGTAATTGATAATAGGAACTGACAGTGCTACAGGCCAACGCGGCTATCCAAAACCCGGAATACAGAAACAACAGGCTCTTTTTTCTGTCGAACCGATCTATTAAAAATATGCCTGCAAAGCCGGAGAAAAAGGCGGCGAAAGCATAGACAGAAACCAGGTGGCTGAATTCCAGTGCATTGATACCGAATTCCTCCATAAACTCGTCTCCCAGAGGCATTAGTATCATGGTAAACATGATGTGGGTAAAGTTCACTCCGGCCAGTATCAGTAATATTAATTTTTTTGGCTTCATAAAGCTGGCGCGTAGTCGCTCAATGTGTGCTAATGTTTCAACCGATCGTGAAAATTATCTCCCAGAGCTTGAAATGGAAAAAACGATCTTTTATCCAGTCGGTATTGCTTTACTAAAACCTCAGGTGCCTCACCGTCAATGAATTATTAATCAACTGTTTCAGAGAATCAATCCCAATATTGAGGTGGTTTTCTAAAAAATCCATGGTTACTTTCTGGTCGCTTTCATCGGTTTTGACTCCCTCGGGTACCATGGGCACATCCGATACGAGCAGCAAAGCCCCTGTGGGAATCTTGTTGTAAAAACCCACTGAAAACAAAGTAGCGGTTTCCATATCAATGCCCATACATCGAATTTCCCTCAGGTAATCCTTGAACTGAAAATCGTGTTCCCATACTCTTCTGTTGGTTGTATAAACAGTCCCTGTCCAATAGTCCATATTGTAATCTCTGATGGTGGTAGAAATGGCTTTCTGCAGAGCAAAGGCTGGAAGTGCGGGCACTTTTGGTGGAAAATAGTCGTCGGAGGCTCCTTCTCCCCTCACTGCAGCAATGGGCAGTAACAGGTCTCCAATATCGTTTTTTCTCTTCAATCCGCCGCATTTGCCCAAAAACAAAACAGCCTTGGGTTCTACAGCAACCAGTAAATCCATAATTGTGGCGGCATTGGCACTCCCCATGCCGAAATTGATGATGGTAATCCCCTCTGCAGTAGCACAGGTCATATTTTTTTTATAAATTTTGACCTTGAACTTCCTGGCAAACATCTCCACGTAGTTATTGAAATTGACCAACAATATGTACTTGTCAAATTTCTCTAAAGGCATTCCGGTGTACCTCGGTAGCCAGTTGGCTACAATTTTTTCTTTCGTATCCATAATCTCAAGGTTTAAAGCCGATGGTTACTGCTTTTCGGGAGGTCCAAAATTCATGTCAAAGCCAATGCGCTTTTGAGGCTCGTCATTGACCAAATCTTCCCAATTGGTTATCTCCGTAAAAAATGTTTCGAGATGTCTGATTACAAAGGAAGGTTTCAGTGAATCGGGGCGGTATACAGATATGGTGTGAGGGGGCCTCGGCTGGCCAATTCCTTCAATAAACGGGTATTGGATCAATACCAATACTTTCCCATTGTACAGTTGCTGATAAATCAAGGATCCATTGTGCTTGATCAGATCTCGCTGGATTGAATCGGAGACTCTTTTATACAATCCGCTCTTTATCTCTCCCAGATTAAATACAACCGCCTCCAGATTTTCCATTTCCTCAATCACGTCTACCCTGGCAGTGAGTTTGCAACTTTTAATTACCTCTGTCAATTGATTGATCAATTCCTCCTTAAAATTTGATTTCCACAGATCTCTGTATACTTCCGTATTGTTGAGCACCTCTTGATAGGTCTCCACCCTTCGCTTTAATTTGTTGATATCTGACGACAGTGATAATTCTGACATGAATCGAAAATTTTTGTAAATATACAACATTATACATGCTGAAGCAAATTGCTGAATCCATTATCTCAATCTCAGCGACATATCCAATTTTTAAATAAAAATTTCGAATCGGTACTCGACCGCAATAACTACTTCCGCCCACAAAAGTCCTTCTCTAAACTGCGTGAAGGTTGGCTGTAGAGGGAGGTCCACAGGGAATTTAACCCATGGGATAAGGCAGAGATTTCCAGGATGCGGGGTCCACTGGGCAAACCCCATCTTTGTGAAAAATCAGCGTTCTCTGGGGCTCGGTGGGGGTGTTTTAAAAGAAAAAATCCATCAAAACAAAAACCATTTGAAATATTAGATCAAAAGACCTACGGGCAAATTCAACCCCGACATGCCATTTTACATAGGGCCCTAAATCGATTTTATAAAAAAAACATGAATCCAATTCGATTTGAAGGCGTTTGGTGAGGTTGGCTTTATTTAAAAAATCTTCACAGTGTGATCTGCAAACACAATTATTTTTCCCTATTTATTGGTGCTTATGGCCAACTTAATTAATTTCGCAGTTGATTTTACTTTACCGCGCCTCAACATCTGTAATTTTTGCAAACAGACCTGGCAAATGCTGGAATTTAACGATAAAAACTCAAACCGGATGAAACGTATTAAAATAAAGGAATTACTCGAGCTAGAACCCATCGGAAAGGAAGTGTTGGTCAAGGGCTGGGTGCGAACCTTTCGAAACAACCAATTCGCGGCTCTGAACGACGGTTCTACCCTGGACAATATTCAGCTGGTGCTCGCCCTGGATGAATTCGAGGAGACCCTGACCCGAAAAATAAACCCGGGTACAGCGTTATCCGCACGGGGCGAAGTTGTGGAATCCAAAGGCCGCGGACAGCGCATCGAAATAAAGGTCAGCAAACTTGAGGTATTGGGAGAGAGCGATCCGGAGCACTATCCTTTACAGCCCAAAAAACACAGTTTGGAGTTTTTGCGCGAGAATGCACACCTCCGCTTCAGAACCAACACTTTTGGAGCCATATTCAGAATCAGGCATGCGGCCGCTATGGCCATCCACCGATTTTTTGACGAGCGAGGATTTCTGTATTTACACAGTCCGATACTCACCTCCTCAGATGCGGAAGGTGCAGGAGAATTATTCAGGGCATCCACTCTGAGTGCCAAGCACCCTCCCCTCACAGAGGACAACAATGTAGATTTCAGTCAGGATTTTTTCGGAAAAGAGGCGCACCTCACCGTTTCGGGACAATTGGAGGCCGAGCTGGGCGCCCTCGCCCTCAGCGATGTGTACACTTTCGGGCCCACCTTTCGCGCAGAGCAATCCCATACTACGAGACACCTCGCTGAGTTTTGGATGATCGAGCCCGAAATGGCCTTTGCCGACCTGAACGACAATATGGATTTGGCAGAAGAGATGCTCAAATACCTGATACAATACCTAGTGGACCACTGTGAAAAGGACCTCGCTTTTTTGGACAACCGATTGTTTGACGAGGAAAAAAACAAACCCGCAGACCAGCGTTCTCCCATGAGGTTGTTGGAAAAACTGAAATTTTGCCTGGAAAATGATTTCGAGCGAATCACTTATACCGAGGCCTTCGATATCCTCCGCAACAGCAAGCCCAATAAAAAGAAAAAATTTCAATACGTGCTGGAGGAGTGGGGCGCCGACCTGCAATCTGAACACGAGCGGTTTTTGGTGGAAAAACACTTTAAAAAACCGGTATTTCTATACAACTACCCCAAAAACATCAAGGCTTTTTACATGCGAGTCAATGAAGACGACAAAACAGTTGCAGCCATGGATATTTTGTTCCCCGGTATAGGAGAGATCATCGGTGGCTCTCAAAGGGAGGAGAGGTTAGATGTACTCACCTCCAGAATGGAGGAAATGAAAATTCCCGAAGAGGAATTGTCCTGGTATCTCGATATCCGCAAGTACGGATCTTGCCCACACGCGGGCTATGGATTGGGTTTTGAGCGCTTTGTACAATTCGCTACCGGAATGGGAAACATACGGGACGTAATACCCTTCCCGAGAACACCCGGGAATATCTCGTTTTAACCCCCGGTATTAATTAAAGTGATTTAAACCAATCCTGGAAGTAGGCACCTACAAAGGGGCTGGGCTTTAATTCCCCACCGGCTGCTCCCACCAAACTCAGTATCCAAAGCACCAGCATTAAAATCCAGCCTATCAGATTGATAATCGGGATAAAAGAGATTACGAGGGAGAGGATAATTAAGCCCAGCATTTGTCTGATGTAAAAGGAGGCGAATTCATCTTTGTTTTCCGTCTGGTTTAATACCAATGCAATAATCCACCCAATAAGGGTGAGGTGGGCTACAATGGCTTTCGTTTTGCCGTCCATATCTGTATTTTTTTTTGTGAGGATGTAATTTATATAATTTTTTAGAAATAAGAAAAAAAAGGTATAAATTTTCTCGTTCAAACCCAAAAATTTCTCCGAGGTGAAAGTTTTAACGGTGGATAAAAGCTATTGATGGCTGCCCTGAAAGGGCAGAATTAAAGTACCCATAGGCTTTTCCTGAGGGGGAATGCCCCCCAATTTTGAGTCCTGTAAGGACGATTTAATATCTTTGATCATTAGTAGTAACTAGCAAGGTCAATTGCGATCTTACGACTTTAAACCCGTAGCCCCCTCTTTAGCTCCTCCAAAAAGGTAGCCAGTTTGTCCAGGGTCACGTGATCCATGACCACAATTTTAAACCAGGAAGCTTGATCGCCGTGAGAATCGGGAACCAGTCCAAATCTGTCTACCAAAGAGCGAACGGCATCACTGGTTTTAAGCGTGATGATATTGGCTCTCGGGTTTCGGTAATACGGCACCTCCAAATCGTCTAAGCGCTCGCACAACCAACTGGTTCTCAACATCAACATTTGGTTTTTTTCATACCACCCGTGTGGCCCGTATGTACTGAGTATCATCCAGACCGCTACTGCGTTGGCACCCGACCTTGAACCGCTCAGCGTGGCGTCCAGCCCTTTGACGTATTGTGCCTGATCGTTAAGCACGTATTTCATCAGGCCTTTTCTCGCTAAAAAGATGCCCGTACCGTAAGGTGCCTGCACCAGTTTGTGTGCATCCAGGGTTACAGAGGAGATGTGGGGATTTTTAAAACTCAGTGTATTTTCATCGCACATAAAGGGGTACAAAAAGCCACCATAGGCTCCGTCCACATGCATCTTGAAAGGCAGACCTGCAGCCTGCAACCCACTGGCATAAGTGCTCGGATCGTCGACCGAGCCAAACATGGTAGTCATCATATTCGCCACTACAATGACGTATTTTTTTCCCTTCTTTTTTATATTTTCAATGGCGCTCTCAAGGGTAGAAGAGGTAATCTCCCTGTTGGTTTCCCCTACCTCTACCAACTCAATACTGAGATTGAGCAAATCTGCTGCCTTGAACATGCTGTAATGGGCATCCGAAGAGGTCAAAATGACAATTTCGTCGTGCGCAGCGCCCAGCTCTCTGATGAAAAAATTCCTGTAAATCCAGATGGCCTGAATATTGGCCTCCGTCCCTCCCGAGGCTACGTAACCATCACTTGTCCCGGGCCGGGCACCAAGGATGTCGGCCGCACAGATTTCAATCAACTCCCGCTCTATTTCCTGAGTACCGCGGAAAAAAGGTTCTGAATCGCCCAGGGTGTGACAACCGATGTGGTTGGGATTTTTCACCAGAGAACTCAGGAAGGGCGCGTCCTTCAGTATGGGCGCGTTGCTGTAAAAAACCTTCGGGTCAAGATGAGATGCCGGAACTCCGATCAGTTCGTTGTCCTCAAAATCCACATTGTCTTTGAGGGCTTCCCTCACGCGAATTCTGATTTGCTCCGGATTCAGTTTTTTCCAATAGGTAAATTTAGAAGGAGTCATTTGTAAACTTAAGTGGTGTAAATTGTCGCCTTTTTCCAGCAGGGCAAAGGTACGCTACAGGCCGATAAACTCCCCACAAAAGGGACGGCCATTTTGATTTTTTCGCCAAAAAAACGTTTCCGAGCCACTCGGAGAAACAATTAATAATTGCCTGTCCGCTCCTTAGTGTTAACAGAATATTAAGCCGGTGTTTATTGTAGCTTTTTACCATATTTGATATACCTTTGGTCCATTAAATATGCAACAAAAAGCATTGGCTTCCTGACGGATTGGAAATCGATGGATTTAAAAAAAAGAGTCGATAATGCAAAGTGGTTGACCCAAGCATAAAACCCCAGATATAAATGCTTACTGCCATCGTTGTCTGTTTTACAACTGCTCTGATTTTTGCCTTTGCCGGCAAATACCTCGGGCAAATGGGTACTTACCTGATCTCACTTTTACCGGCGGGTTTGTTTCTCTATTTTCTATCGCTTCAAAGCGAGCTGGTGAGTTCCGGCGAAATCCTTTTGAATTATTCCTGGATTGAATCTCTGGGAATTGATTTGTCCTTCAGACTGGACGGGATGGCACAAATATTTGCCCTGCTGATCTGTGGAATTGGGTTTCTCGTTTATATCTACGCGGCAGAATACCTGAAAAACCACCGACATATCGACCGGTTTTACGGCTACCTCACAGTGTTTATGGGATCCATGTTGGGGCTGGTGCTCTCGAACAACCTGATTACCCTGTTTATCTTCTGGGAGTTGACCAGCATCACTTCGTTCTTCCTCATCGGGTTTAATCACCGCGACCTACTGGCGAGAAAAGCGGCTTTGACTGCGCTGACCCTTACCGGAGGGGGTGGATTGATTATGCTGGTAGGTTTTATCATGATGGGACAGGTGGCGGGCACCTATACCATATCGGAAATACTGCAGTCTGGGGATGTATTCGCCGACAGTATATATTTGGGATTGATTATTCTGGCCCTTCTGGTGGGTTGTTTTACCAAATCGGCACAATTCCCTTTTCATTTTTGGTTGCCGGATGCGATGAGAGCGCCCACACCTATTTCCACCTATTTGCATTCCGCTACCATGGTGAAGGCGGGTGTTTATCTACTCGCGAGGTTTTCCCCTCTGTTTGACGGGGAATTATACTGGAACGAGGCACTGTTATTGTTCGGCGGCATCACCATGCTGTACGGAGCGATAAACTCCATTTTCAAGACGGACCTGAAAGCCATTTTGGCCTATACTACTATCAGCGCACTCGGCATTATGGTATTGATGATAGGTATCGGCAGTTCTACCGCCATACTTGCCCTTTTGCTCTTCATTGTGGTTCACGCCCTGTACAAGGCGGGCTTGTTTCTGCTCACAGGGGCACTGGATCATCTCACCGGTACCAGGGAGATTACCCGGCTCAGCGGATTGAGAACAAAATCGGGAATTTTGTTTGTTGCGGGTATACTGGCTGCCGTATCGAGTGCGGGCATCATTCCGGCCCTGGGATACCACGGAAAACATTTAATTTACGCGGCTGCAATGGAAACCGATCTTCTCAGTTTCTTAATTTTAAGTTTAATTGTCGCTGCCAATCTATTTATAATTTGCGCGGGCTTCCTTGTCGGAATCAAACCCTTTACCGGGAGGCCCAATTCGGGCAACGCCCCCTTGCACCCCACTTCCTTACTCCTCTGGGCACCGCCTCTTTTACTCGGTGTCCTCGGAATGGTGGCAGGTATTTTCCCCTCTTATCTAGAGGCCCATCTATTGATTCCGGCTCAAACGGGAATAACTTCAGTGGAGAGTACCGCCCATTTGCATTTGTGGTCAGGATTCGACCCTGTTTTTTGGATGAGTTTTTTCACCGTCCTCGGGGGGGTCGGTCTGTATCTTTTGTTCCGCCCTTCTCACCGATACAGCAATCAATTGAAGAGTCTGGAAAAAATCAGCTCGCGGTATTTGCTGGAGCAAATTATACGAGGGACAAAGAATTTCTTTTACTTTATAACCCATCTGTTGCAAAATGGGTACTTGAGGTATTACACTGCGGTCATTCTCACTTTTCTTATTTTTCTGATCGGATTGAGGATGAATTTGGGTTTCGTAAGCGATCACCAAATGTCCTTCCCGGTGGACTTTACTTTTAATGAAATCGCCACGGTGGCCATCATGGTTATCTCCATTTTTCTGGCTGTTTTTACCTCCTCCCGAATAGTGGCTGTGGCCTCTCTAGGAGGGGTGGGAATGTGTATCTGTTTGTTGTTTGTATACTACAGTGCACCTGATTTGGCCATGACTCAATTCACCATCGATACCCTGACGGTGGTATTGTTTGTACTATTACTCAAAAAGTTGCCCACCTATCTCACGAAAGTGGATACGGGGCTCAACTGGAGAGATCTGGTGATTTCCTGTACTTTTGGGGCAATGATATCGGTGATTGCCATGGAGATTTTGTTAACCGGTTCTGTGGTGGAGGGGATCAGCAGTTATTATGCGGAAAATGCATATCAACTGGCAAAGGGAAAAAATGTAGTGAATGTAATTTTAGTGGATTTCAGAGGAGTGGATACCCTTATAGAGATAACGGTATTGGCCGTAGCCGGTTTGGGGGTTTTTAGTTTAATACGGCTGCATATGAGTGTTGATTCATAGAGGTAAGCGGCCAATGGGTAATTAATTTACTCACCGCAGGGGGCGCAAAGGGACGTTTTTATGGCTTTGCAAGGAAGTGATTTTATAACCGACAGAGGGGACGCAGAGGTTTTGAGAGGGGGTAAAGAAGACAAGTAAAGTGATTTTAAGAAATTAAAAAAATATAAAAACCAGAAATTATGACCACGTTAATATTGCGGACGGCTGCGGTGTATTTAATGCCTTTACTGCTGCTGTTTTCGGTTTTTATTTTGTTGCGCGGGCACTATTTACCGGGCGGTGGTTTTGTCGGGGGGCTGATCGCCTCCATTGCTCTGGTGGTTTACGGTTACGCCAACGGCATCAATCAAATAAAAATGTTTTTGAGATTTCACCCCGGGGCATTGATCCCAACGGGAGTTACTCTATCGCTGTTGAGCGGGACTCTGCCCTTGTTTTATTCCAGGCCCTTTATGACGGGACTTTGGCTGGAGGGCACCTATCCCATCATCGGACAGGTGGGTACGGCACTTATTTTTGATATTGGAGTGTATTTTGTAGTGGTGGGGACGGCACTGACCATTATTTTTTCAATAGCTGAGGACAACGAAAGAGACTGATATGGAAATCATACTGGCAGTATTGATCGGTTTTATGTACGCAGCGGGAATCTACCTCATTTTAAGGAGGAGTTTGGTAAAGCTGATCGTCGGATTAATTATCCTGGGAAATGCAGTTAATTTACTGCTCTTCCTTCTCGGGGGAATTACCAAGGGACAGCCTCCGGTGATCGGAGATGCGGAAAAGCTATTGGCAGGCGTATACGCCGACCCCCTGCCCCAGGCTTTGATATTGACCGCCATAGTCATCAGTTTCGGCCTTCAGGCATTTGCAATGGTTTTGTTGCAGCGGGAATACATTCAAGGAGGAGTGGAAGACCTCGATAATTTGAAAGAAGAAGACGAAGAAAAATGAACGACAACCTCATATTGCTTCCCGTAATTCTGCAATTGGCCTTGGCGCTGATGTTACTCTTTTTCTGGAGTAAAACCAAATGGCAGCGAATAGGCAGCATGGTGGGCAATACCCTGTTTTTGATGGTCGCCGTCTATCTCTTTGTTAAAATATACAAGAACGGGGTGCTTTTCACTCAAGCAGGGGATTGGGAAGCGCCCTTCGGAATTACCTTTGTCGCGGATTTATTCAGCGCTACTATGCTGGTAATAACGGCCTTATCGGGTCTGGCCGTCTCCATTTTTGCATCGGGTAGCATGAGCCGAAGGAGGTCCTTGTTTGTCTTTTTTCCCATTTACCACTTCCTTTTGATGGGAATCAGCGGGTCCTTTTTAGCCGGAGATTTATTCAATCTCTACGTGTGGTTTGAATTGATTATCATAGCCTCGTTCGGTTTGATCACCCTTGGTGGGGGACGTCGACAACTCGAGGGTGCATTGAAATACGTCACATTAAATTTACTGGCCTCCATCCTGTTTTTAACCGGTATCGCTTTTTTATACGGATTGACCGGCACTTTAAACATGGCCGATTTGGCCCGAAAAATACCCCTTATTCAAAACGAGGGTCTACTGACCATTACCGCACTGATGTTTTTTATCGGCCTCGGAATCAAGACGGCGGTATTTCCTCTCTATTTTTGGCTTCCGGCCTCCTACCACACTCCCATGTCTGCTGTTTCAGCCATTTTTGGAGGGCTGTTGACCAAGGTGGGAGTGTACGCTTTGTTCCGGGTTTTCAGTCTGTTCTTTCTGCCGGATTCCTTCACGGCCACCGTGATCACTGCAGTGGCGGCACTCACTTTAATAATGGGTGCCATGGGTGCCCTGATTCAAAAAGATACCAGAAAGTTGTTTTCCTGGTTGATTGTCTGTCACATCGGCTTTATGATTGCAGGGCTTGGAATATACACGACAGCGGCCATTGCCGGAGCGGTCTTTTATTTGTTCCACGATATTTTGGTCAAGACAAATCTGTTTATGATCAGCGGATTGATCCACAAGATATCGGGTACTTTTAAATTAAAAAAACTGGGTGGACTGTACAGTCAATATCCAAAAATCACTCTACTCATCGCCATCCCGTTGTTTTCTCTGGTAGGCATCCCCCCACTTTCTGGATTTTGGCCCAAGCTGTTGCTCATACAGGGCGGGATGGAAATTCAGGGGTATCTCATAATTGCAGCCATCATTTTGGGTAGTTTTGTTACGCTGGCTACTATTGGGAAATTTTGGCTGGAAGTAGTGTGGAAGGAACAGCCCGCTTTTACCTATAAAAAACATTTTATACCTTTTAGCCAATTGCCTTATATTCAAAAATTTTCATATGTGTTTCCCATTGGTCTTTTGGCATCTGTATCCTTATTCCTGGGATTTGGAGCAGAGATAATTATTGATATAGTAAATCAGATTGCATTTGATCTAATGAATCCGGATGCGTATATTGAGCTCATATTACCTAAAGAATAATTTCTTTATGCAAAAACACTTCTTACTCAATTTACTCTTCAGCATGATCTGGGTTGCAGTAACCGGGCAGGCTACTTTTATAAACTTCATCTTCGGGTTTATATTGAGCTACCTCATTATGTGGGTGGTGAGTGCCAGAAATACGGATCAGCGGTATTTCAAATTACTCCCCAGAACCATAGGGCTGGTTTTTTATTTTCTTTTTGAATTGATAAAAGCCAATCTTCAGGTGGCTTTCGATGTAAGCACCCCCCATTACTTTATGCACCCGGCCATAGTTGCCGTACCACTGACTATTAAAAGCGATCTCGGTATTACACTGCTCGCCAATTTAATAACCTTGACGCCGGGGACCTTGAGCCTGGATGTGTCGGACGACAAGAGTACGCTGTATGTCCACGCGATGTATGTTTTTGACAAAGAGGAATTTATAGCTCATATAAAAAATGGATTCGAGAAGCGATTGTTGGAGATAATGAAATAATCTATTTGCGGAGATATGAATTATGAACTATGAACTATGAGATACCAAAACGATGGTGTAGCGGAATGATTTAAACTGGTCTCGGGAAGGAACCGCACGCGGAGAGGTTTATTAACGAGATGAGAGATGATTAAAAATCAAACAGATGATTAATATAGACGAATTTTTAACGTTTGGAATACTACCGGTACTGGCATTGGCTCTGGTATTTGCCCTATACCGATTTATCAAGGGCCCCACCGTCCCGGACAGAATCATCGCTCTGGAATTGCTCATCACCATAAGCATTGGTATTATTGTGGTTTACAGTATTGTCACTCACCAGTCTACCTTGCTGGACATAGCCATGGTATTTGCTTTAATAGCCTTTCTGGGAACCTTGTCTTTTACCTTTTATCTGAAACAAAAAAACATGCAGCGAAATGAGTGATTTTTTGATAGCCATAATCAGTACCATAGGAGCTTTATTTATGCTTCTGGCCTCAGTTGGATTGATGCGAATGCCCGATTTTTACCTGCGGGTATCCGTAACCACCAAAGCCGGATCCATGGGAGTTGGGCTCATATTGATAGCTTCAGCCATTTACTTTTGGGATTTTGGGATTACCACCCGGGCCCTGGCCATCATCTTTTTTCTCCTGATAACTGCACCGGTCAGTGCTCATCTGCTCGGACGTGCGGCTTATTTGTCCAATGTAAAGCTCTGGGAAAAATCCTCAGGGGATGACCTCGAGGGCAAATACGACCGCTCCAAACTCAGTTTGAAGGGAATTTCACCTAGAGAATCAAAGGAAGAAAAAGACAAAGATTGACCCCATATTATCTATTAACCCTTGAGGGTAAATTTTGGCAATTACCACTAATCCAAACCCGGTTGAAGTCCAAAATAAACTTTTAAAATACCATAAATTTGACCACCCTCGAATGACTGTCTTCAGAGATTATATCAAGAAAATAAAACCCGGGAGAAAGGTCTGGGGGAAGGTCGAGTGTGTATTTGCCGGACAAGCTCCATTTATTAATTTCTCTGCCGGCCCCATCCAAAAGAATTACAGTGCGTGGTTGAAGAGGCTTGAAATCATTTAAATGCAAGCGCCCTCCACTTTGAACCGGATTGGGGAAAATTTTTAATTCCTCCTCTAAAAATAAATTATCCACAGTGGAGGAAGGTTGACACATCTCATTGTATCTCAGTCGAAAATCCACCGCTTCAGTCACTCCATCGACATCCGCTAATATTAACAAATCAGCGGGCAGGGAATCAAAAAGTAACTCGGATACCCCCGTGAGTATTTGAAACCTAAGCCGAAAAATAAGGCCGCAATCCTCGACTGTAACTGGGGTTGGGGTGTTATTGAACCAGGCGAATACAAGCTTACCCTCCCCGACCATATTTAAATTGAGGTTGCCCGATCCGAAATTTGGAATTCCCACACTTTCAAAATGTTCGAATTGCATACCGGTGGAATCCCAGGCTAGTGAGCCCTGAAATGCCTCGATGTCTCTAAAATCAGTTGCTTCAATAAAAAAATCTACGGAAGCACCATCCACCTCATGTGTGACAAACAAATTCACTTCCTGGGATTGAGCTAGGAGTCCCTGCTGAGACTCTACAAAACCCAATGACAAAAAAATCGTAAGAAGAATAAACTGCAATCGGTTCATAGGGCATTTTTCTACCGGTGAAATAGTTTGGTTTCTATTTTTTCTGTGAACCAATAACAGAGGAAAAATACTCTCTGTTCATTTTGGCAATATTTTCTACAGAAATACCTTTGGGACATTCCGCCTCACAAGCATAAGTATTGGAGCAGTTTCCAAAACCCTCTCTGTCCATTTGGTGGACCATTCTCTTCACCCTTTTGGAAGCCTCTACCTGTCCCTGAGGAAGATAGGCAAGGTGAGCGACCTTGGCGGATACAAACAACATAGCCGATGCGTTGGGACAGGCTGCAACACATGCACCACAACCAATACACGAGGCTGCGTCGAAGGCATCTTTGGCCACCTCCTGCTCGATCAGTATAGAATTCCCATCGGGTGCCTGGCCCGTGCCCACAGAGACAAACCCACCGGACTGAATAATCCGGTCAAATGAATCTCTGTCGACCACCAAATCCTTTAATACCGGAAATGCAGTAGCTCTGAAAGGTTCGATCACTATGGTATCTCCGTCCTTAAAATGCCGCATGTGCAGTTGACAGGTAGTGGTGAGGCCCATGGGACCGTGGGGTTGTCCGTTGATTACCATGCTGCAGGTACCGCAGATTCCCTCGCGACAATCGTGCTCGAAGGCAATGGGATTCCCTTTCTCTTCAATTATCTGATCATTCAGCACATCCAGCATCTCTAAAAAAGACATTTCAGGTGTGGCCTCTACCTCATAAACCTCAAATTTCCCTTTGGCCTCTTTATTGGGTTGTCTCCAAATTTTGAGCTTTAAATTCATCATCGCTTGTTTTTATTAAAAATAACATTTCAGCCTGTCGGATAAATGACTAAGGCTGTATTATAAAATTCTAGGTCTATTTGTACGACCGCGTTTTCAATTCTACATTTTCAAATTCCAGGGGTTCTTTGTGCAGTAAAGGCTCCTCCTCGCCTTTCCATTCCCACGCTGCCACATAAGTGTAATTTTCATCGTCTCTTTTTGCTTCGTTGTCCTCGGTTTGTGATTCCTCCCTAAAATGTCCGCCACAAGACTCCTCCCGGTGAAGTGCATCCACTATCATCAGTTCTCCCAATTCAAAAAAGTCCGCTACCCGAGAAGCTTTCTCCAATTCAGGATTGTATTCGTTCATCTCCCCGGGTACAAAGACATTGCTGTAAAATTCTTTTTTCAATTCCTTCAACAACTTCCTGCCCTTTTTAAGTCCTTCCTCATTTCTGGACATTCCACAGTAATCCCAAATAATAAGTCCCAACTCCCTGTGGAAGCTGTCTACAGATCGGTCTCCCTTCACTGCGAGCAAATTTTCAAGCCGTGTTTTTACCTCTTCTATAACGCGTTTAAACTCAGACGAATCGTCAGTGATTGCGGGCGTTTTAATTTCCTTACTCAAAAAAGAACCGATGGTGTAAGGCAATACAAAGTAACCGTCCGCCAATCCCTGCATCAGGGCAGAAGCCCCCAAACGGTTTGCGCCGTGGTCTGAGAAATTAGCCTCCCCGATGCAAAAAAGCCCCGGCAAGGTGGTTTCCAAATTGTAATCTACCCACAATCCCCCCATAGTGTAATGAATGGCAGGGTAAATGCGCATGGGAGTCACATAGGGATTGTCCCCGGTAATTTTTTCGTAAATCTCAAAGAGGTTGCCGTATTTAGCTTCTACCACTTTGGTTCCCAACTTCCTCACCAATTCCCCATCTTCCGAATCCTTGCCTGCGGAATAAGCCTCTGCTTTGCCGTATCGGTGGATGGCATCTTCAAAATCGAGATAAACTGCAAGGCCTGTTTTATTCACCCCTCTCCCCTCGTCGCACACATCCTTGGCGGCCCTGGAAGCCACATCTCTGGGAACCAAATTTCCAAAGGCGGGATATTTTCGCTCCAGGTAATAATCCCGGTCATCCTCGGGTATATCGGTGGGTTTTTTAGAACCTTCTCGAATGGCTTCTACGTCCTCCATCTTTTTCGGAACCCATACCCTTCCGTCGTTCCTGAGGGATTCCGACATCAGCGTCAGTTTAGATTGATAGGTACCGGACACCGGTATACAGGTGGGGTGAATTTGACAAAAACAGGGATTGGCCATAGCCGCTCCCCTTCTGGCTGCTCTCCAGGCTGCCGATACATTGCAATTCATGGCATTGGTGGAGAGGTAATACACATTTCCATAACCACCTGTTGCCAGCACCACACAGTGAGCCGCATGAGACTTAAGTTCTCCGGTGAGCAGATTCCTGGTGACGATTCCCCTCGCTTTGTTCTCCACCATCACCAAATCGAGCATCTCGTGGCGATTGTACATTTCTACATTTCCCAGGGAAACTTGTCTGCTCAAGGCCTGATAGGCTCCGATCAACAATTGCTGGCCGGTCTGGCCTCTGGCGTAAAATGTTCTCGAAACTTGAACTCCGCCAAAGGACCGATTGTCCAGTGTTCCACCGTACTCGCGCGCAAAGGGAACCCCCTGAGCTACGCATTGATCGATAATATTTGCACTTACTTCAGCTAACCTGTATACATTGGCTTCCCGACTCCTGTAATCGCCCCCCTTGATGGTATCGTAAAACAACCGATATACACTGTCCCCGTCGTTTTGATAATTTTTTGCGGCATTGATTCCACCCTGAGCGGCAATACTGTGTGCCCTGCGCGGACTGTCGTGAAATGTAAAAGCCTTAACCTTGTAGCCCAGTTCTGCAAGACTCGCTGCTGCTGACGCTCCCGCCAGGCCGGTACCCACCACAATTACTTCAAGTTTGCGCTTGTTGTTGGGGGCCACCAAATCAATAGAAGATTTATATTTTTTCCACTTTTCCGCCAGGGAACCTTCCGGAATTTTTGCATCTAACTTTATCATGATGTGAATTTTCCTCGATTATTTAATAAAAAAGAAATACAATGGGATCACTGCAAATCCCGCCGGAATAAGTATGGAATATATCATACCCAATCCCTTAATTACAGGAGTGTATTTTTTATGATTTAATCCCAGCGTTTGAAAAGCAGATTGAAAACCGTGCCACAGGTGCAGCGCAAGCGCAATCAATCCCAAAATATAAATGGCAACCAGCCACCACACTGCAAAGGCAGCATCTACTCTGGCGTACAAGTCCTTAACTTCCACATCCATTCCCTGGACAGGAACCAACATCAATTGATCGGTAAATTTCATTTTGTACCAAAAATCTCCCATATGCACCGCTAAAAAGAAAAAAACCAACAGTCCCAACAGTGCCATGTGACGAGAGGCAAAAGTATTGGATTTGGTGTTGCCCACCTTGTAGTTGACCGACCTTCCTTTTCGATTGGACCATGCAATTACCATGCCCTGTATGGCATGCAGTAAAATCAAGGCGTACAGCCCATATGACAAAAAGGTAATTAACCCATTGGTAGTCATAAAATGGGCGTAAGAATTAAAGGCAACCCCGTTGTCGTCGTACAATAACTGTAGGTTGCCCGACAGGTGCACGACTAAAAAGACAATGAGAAACAACCCGGTCAAACTCATTATGAGTTTTTTACCGAGAGACGATGTTAAAAAATTGGTTATCCAGCTCATTTGATTCATTTATTATAACGTGCAAATCTAATACATTAATAAAAAATACAATTAATTGAAGGGAGCTCTAATTCTATTTAGAACGGTTCTAATTTAATCCCCGGCGATTTCCTTTTACACCTACAATCATTTAAAATCCTTATCATTTTCTGCCAAAATCAGCAGGTATTTCACCCCATTTTTTAGTAGGCCATTTAATAATGGGATTATTCCACTGATTGTTTTTAAGCCATTTTTCAGCCCTCTCTATTAGGTCAAATAAAACGGTGTTTTCGCGGGTTTTCTTCAATTTCGTTTTGGCTTTCTTCTTTTCTACCCAACCCATAGCGATTTTTGAATCTGTGTACACAGGGGTTCGATCATTTTTCATTTTTTTGAGCAGGGCGAGGGCGTGCACCAAAGCCAGAAACTCGCCGACATTATTGGTACCTGATTTGTAGGGCCCCATCCTGAATATCTCCTCCCCGCTATCGGTAACTACACCCCTGTATTCCATAAGTCCGGGATTGCCCGAGCAGGCTGCATCCACTGCAATGGAGTCCGGGAGCGGGGTCGGTTTTTCCAAAGCAGGGGTATCTTTACCCTTGCCCCAGAAATCATTTAAATCTGCGTGATATGCATCCTTAGCTTCTTCTAATTTTTTAAAAGACTTATACCTCGCTTGTGGATAATTTTTAATCTGTTGTTGGCATTCCGCCCAACTTTCGTATATTCCGGGATTCTCACCCACCCACACCACGTAGTATTTTTTACTTTTTTTCGTTGCCATTACTAAGAATTAATTCAAATTCACCAAATTTGTTCACCCATTCATAAGTGTGTTACAAGATTTAACACAATTTCAAAAATCACGTATATGAATTCAGATACAATAATACATGAAATAAAATCGCAGGCAGAAAAACTTTTTCCAAAGATGGTGGAAATCCGCAGACATTTACACATGAATCCGGAACTTTCCTACGAGGAAAAAGAAACCTCCCGCTACGTTTCTTCTCTATTGAAGGAAAATGGAATTCCCCACGATACCGGTATAGGGGGATATGGAATTGTTGCAAAGTTGGAGGGAACCGGAGAGGGGCCCACTATTTTGCTCCGGGCCGATATGGACGCCCTGCCCATACAAGAAGAGGGGGACAAAGCCTATTTATCCAAGGTGCCCGGAGTAATGCACGCCTGTGGACACGATGCACATACTACCAGTCTTCTGGGGTCTTTACTCATTCTCAATCAAATCAGGAAAAATTGGAGGGGAAAAGTAATCGGGGTTTTTCAACCCGCAGAAGAACAATGCCCGGGCGGTGCAAAAATGATGTTGGAGGATGGGTTGATGGAAAAGTACAAACCCAGTCTGGCCTACGGCCAACACGTACACCCTCCTCTGGAATCGGGAAAAGTGGCCTTCATCTCAGGAGAAGCCATGGCCTCGGCAGACGAAATCCACCTGACCATCAAGGGACGAGGGGGGCACGCTGCACTCGTAAAAGACTGCATCGACCCTATTCCCATTGCCGCTCAAATCATACAGGCCGCTCAACTTATAGTTTCCAGACAGTCAGACCCCTTCCTTGCCACCGTGGTATCTATAGGTAATATCAGCACTCCCGGTGGGGCGTCCAATGTAATTCCCTCAGTAGTGAAGTTAACCGGAACCATCAGAACCTTTGACGAGGAATGGAGGGCAGAAATTCACGAAAACCTGAGAAGACTTTGCACTCATATTGCAGCTGCCCACGGAGCTTCCTGTGAGGTCGATATCCGCAAGGGATATCCCAGTTTGTACAACAATCCCGAACTGACCGTGAAATCTAAAAAGAAGGCTCAAATTCTACTGGGCGAAGAAAATGTAATAGACATGGGCGCGCGGATGACCGCTGAGGATTTTTCATACTTTGCGAGGGAAATGCCGGCTTGCTTCTACAGACTGGGCACCGCCAGTCCGGGTCAAAAAAAGATTACGCCCATTCACACTCCCCTTTTTGATATCGATGAAAACGCCTTAAAAACAGGGAGTATGCTCATGGCCTGGATGGTTGTTTCCACATAAATATTAAAATTTTTTATAATATAATTACCATTGAATTGCAGAACTATTTATATTTGCATTAAATATAATATGTTATGGCAAAAATATTAATAGTTGACGACGAAAAAAGCATCCGAAAGACTTTGAGAGAAATTCTCGAGTACGAGAAGTACGAAGTGGATGAAGCATCGGATGGCATGTCTTGTTTAGTAAAAGTAAAGGCTTGCAAGTACGATATTATTATATTGGACATTAAAATGCCCAATATGGATGGCACTGAGACGCTGGAGAGGCTCCAACTATTGGAACCGGACATACCGGTACTGATGATCTCGGGCCACGCCACTATAGATACGGCTGTTGAAGCAGTGAAGAAGGGAGCGTTTGATTTCATATCCAAGCCACCGGATTTAAATCGCTTGCTCATTACCCTTCGAAATGCAATGGATCACTCGCATTTGGTATCGGAAAAAAAGGTGCTGAAGAAGAGGATTAAAAACTGCAGTATACCGGAAATCATTGGGGAGTCGGAAGCCATTAATCACATAAAGGACACCATAGAACGAGTAGCCCCAACCGATGCCAGGGTTTTGATTACGGGTGGCAATGGAACGGGAAAGGAACTGGTAGCGAGATGGATTCATGAAAAGAGCAACAGAAAGGAAGGCCCCATGGTGGAGGTCAATTGTGCTGCCATACCCTCGGAATTAATAGAGAGTGAGTTGTTCGGCCACGAAAAGGGATCTTTCACCTCTGCGGTCAAGCAACGGATTGGAAAATTTGAGCAGGCCAATGGCGGCACTCTTTTTTTGGATGAGATTGGTGATATGAGTCTCTCCGCTCAGGCCAAAGTATTGCGCGCTCTTCAGGAGAATTGCATTACCAGAGTAGGTGGTGACAAAGCGATAAAGGTCGATGTACGGGTAGTGGCAGCGACCAATAAAGACTTGAGCACTGAAATTCAAAAAGGTCGATTCAGAGAAGACCTTTACCACAGAATAGCAGTCATTCCCATGCGCGTTCCCTCTCTAAATGAAAGAAAAGACGATATACCACTTTTAATAGACCACTTCAGGCAGGAAATATGCAGCGAACAGGGTATGCCCGAAAAATCCTTTGATAAAAGCTGTATTAAGGCCTTAATGGAATTTGACTGGACGGGCAACATCCGTGAATTGCGAAATGTGGTGGAGCGTTTGCTCATTCTGAGCGGCTCAAAAGTAAAAAATACAGATTTCCAAAACTACGTTTACCCGCCCAACAACAGAAAGAGTCGAATATCTGAATTATTTACCAGTTTTGACGACATCCATGAACTCAAACGCTATGTGGAAAAAGAATATGAAAAATACAAAAAGAGCGATTAATTTGCTCTGTTAACTATTTCCGCCAAATTCCATCTACTCTTGGATTAATAGGGACAATAATCGGATTTCTCTGTAATCCTTCCTGTCCTTTTTATGATAAACTCAATTTGATTCGGGACTTTTCATTATTTTTGCGGGTTCGGTCGGGATGCTTCAACCTTTTTCAAGGATGAATCGGCCGGATTTTTTTGACTAAAAAACACAATTATGGAATTACACAACAAGCAACAAATGCGCAAATGGGACAAAATAAAAGGAGAAAATGCCTGGACGATGTTCAAGGTATTGTCTGAACTTGTAGAGGGATTTGAGCGCTTAAATAAAATAGGTCCATGCATTTCGATATTTGGTTCGGCCAGGACCAAGGCCAATCATCCGGAGTACATAAAAGCGGTGGAGATAGCCCAGCGGTTGATAGACGAGGGATACGGCATCATAACAGGTGGGGGGCCCGGCATAATGGAAGCCGGCAACAAGGGAGCGACCTTGTCAAATGGAGTTTCCGTTGGATTAAATATAGACCTGCCTTTCGAGCAGGGGAACAATTCCTTTATTGATCCCGATAAAAATCTCAATCACCGGTACTTCTTTGTGCGAAAAGTAATGTTCGTCAAATACGCCCAGGGTTTTGTAGTCATGCCGGGGGGCTTTGGCACCATGGACGAGTTGTTTGAAGTAATTACACTCATTCAAACCAATAAAATATCGAAAGTGCCCATTATTTTATTCGGAAGCCAGTATTGGGCTGGCCTTATAGAGTGGATCAAAAACACCCTGGTACATGAAGGAAAAGTTTCAGAAAGTGACCTGGATCTATTTTTAGTCACCGACAGTGTCAGCGAGGCCATTTCTTATATCAATGGTTTTTACAGTGGAGACCGCTCCAAGGACCTCCGCCCCAATTACGAATTGGAGTAGTTTATCTCTTTCTTTCTCAAGCAGAACTTTTTGTCATGAAAATTGGATGCGGAGTGCCAAAATTACAGGCCTTCGCTCCCGCACCCTGCCATTATGACTACAGTTTAGGCATATTATTGGATTGGACAGAAATTTGATATGTGAAGGGTAACTCGCCTTATTCGATGGTATAAAATCGGGTAATCCGAGTCATTACAGCATTAAAAAAAACATCGCCATGACATTGGAAAATTTCACTATAAAATCTCAGGAGTCCGTAATGAGGGCTCAGGAAATCGCCAAGGGACTCGACCAACAAATCGTAGATACTCCTCACCTGCTCAAAGGAATCATGGAGGAGGGTGAAGAGGTAGTATCTTTTCTGTTCAGCAAGATGAACATTAATCTTGCGGGCGTCAAGTCTGCGGTAGAGGAGGCCCTCACCACCTACCCAACAGTAGAGGGAACGGACAAGCAATATCTCTCCAACCATTCGAATAGTGCCCTCAACAAAGCCAAAGAGTATTTAAAAGAATTCGGAGATGATTATATCTCTCTGGAACTCATTTTACTCGGAATCCTAAAGGGCAATGACAAAGGCGGGCAAATATTGAGAGATGCCGGACTGAATGAAAAGCTACTCAAATCAGCAATAACAGAATTGAGAAAAGGCAGCAAAGTCACTGACCAGCAGGCGGAGAATCAGTACAATGCCTTAAAAAAATACGCCGTCAACCTCAATGAAATGGCTGAAAATGGAAAGTTGGACCCCATTATCGGAAGGGATGAAGAAATAAGGAGGGTGATGCATATTCTGAGCAGAAGAAAAAAGAACAATCCCATATTGATCGGTGATCCGGGAGTGGGAAAAACAGCAATTGTAGAGGGTATTGCCTGGAGAATGGTCAAAGGGGATATCCCTGAAAATTTGGCTTCCAAAAATATATACACCCTGGATCTCGCTTCACTGATTGCCGGTGCAAAATACAAGGGGGAGTTTGAGGAGCGGTTGAAAGCGGTGATTAAAGAAGTGACTTCCTCTAATGGACAAGTCATTCTGTTTATTGATGAAATTCACACCCTGGTTGGCGCGGGAGGAGGCTCGGGAGCGATGGACGCTGCCAATATTCTCAAGCCTGCCCTTGCAAGAGGTGAATTGAGAACCATCGGTGCCACTACCCTGGACGAATACCAAAAATATTTTGAAACCGATAAAGCGCTGGAGCGAAGGTTCCAAAAAGTCAATATTGGCGAACCTGCTGTTGAAGACACCATTTCCATTCTGAGGGGATTGCAGGAGCGCTACGAAGTCTATCACAAAATAGAGATTCTGGACGAGGCCCTGGTAGCAGCAGCGGAACTTTCTGACAGATACATCACCGACAGGTTCCTCCCGGACAAAGCCATCGATTTAATAGATGAAGCTGCTGCAAAGCTGAGGTTGGAACTCGATTCCGTACCCGAAGTCATAGACGAATGGGATCGAAAAGTGAGACAGATGGAAATTGAAAAAGAGCATTTTAAGCGGGAGAAAAATGAAAAACAATTAAAGGCCATCAATCAAGAAATTGCCAACGCCAAAGAAAAACTCGATGAAATTAAGGCCGCCTGGCAAAATGAAAAGGAAGTTATCGATACGATTCAGGGCATAAGAAAAGACATTGAGGAATTGGATTTGATTGCTCAAAGGGCAGAGCGGGAGAGCAATTACGAACTGGTGGCTAAAATCCGTTACGGTGAGCTCAAGGAAAAGGAGGCCATGCTCAAAGTGGCTGAAGAAAAACTTCACCAATTGCCGGAGGACAAGAGGTTTACCAAGGATGAAGTGACCGCCAACGACATTGCAGAGGTGGTTTCCAGATCGACGGGCATCCCCCTGCGAAAAATGCTTCAAAGCGAGAAGGAAAAATTACTGACCATGGAGTCGGAAATCGGAAAGCGGTTGATTGGACAGGATGAAGCTGTGAAAGCGGTTTCTGATGCCGTCAGAAGGAGTAGAGCCGGACTTCAGGACATCAATCGGCCGATCGGTTCGTTCATCTTTCTGGGACCTACCGGAGTGGGAAAAACGGAATTGGCCAAGTCCCTGGCTTACGTTTTATTCGACGACGAAAAAGCAGTAATCAGATTGGACATGAGTGAATACCAGGAGAGGCACGCAGTTTCCCGTCTAATCGGTGCTCCTCCCGGCTATGTCGGCTACGACGAGGGCGGACAGCTCACCGAATCGGTGAGGAGAAGGCCCTACAGCATAGTGTTGCTGGATGAAATTGAAAAAGCCCATCCCGACACTTTCAATATACTGCTACAAGTTCTCGATGATGGAAGACTCACAGACAACAAGGGCCGGGTGGCGGACTTTAGAAACACCATTATCATTATGACTTCCAATATAGGATCTGATATCATACTTGATAATTTTGAAGACCTCAGCGTAGCGGAAGATAAGCACCGGATGGACATTATTGAAACCACCAAATTGGAGGTCTTTGATTTGCTTAAACAGCATCTGCGTCCGGAATTTTTAAATCGAATAGATGACCGCATCATGTTCACTCCCCTCAGTCTACCCGAAATTGAAGAGATATTCTTTTTGCTTTTGGATAAACTGAGCGTAAATTTAACCAAACAGGGCATTTCAATTGAGGTGAGCAGAAGAGTAGTCAGTGTGTTGACTGAATTGGGTTTTGACCCTCAATACGGAGCCCGGCCGATGAAAAGAGTCATCCAAAAGGAGTTGATCAATGAATTGGCCAGGTACATTCTCTCAGGAGAGTTTGCTGCGGGAGATACTGTTTATGTGGATGCGGGACCGCTTGGCCTCAAGTTTACCAATCGGGTTCCGGAAGAATGGAAAAAAGCTACCCCAAAATCTCGAAAATAATTTGTGGTATTGCAGGATTTAATCGGAGGGACAATCAGTATAAAATTGATTGCGCTCCATAAATTTCTTCGACATTTGAGCCAATTCAATTGGATCTTCACTCATCAGTGGTGGGCCAAAATAAAGATCTACCCTAACTATGGGTTTACCATTTTGTTTGAAAAAATGAGCCATTAATCCGTCGTTTTCGCCCCAGACATCCAGATCGGAATGGTATTGAATACAAATGGGAACCACGGGTTTTTGGGCTTGAACAGCACTTTGAAACCCACCGATTTTGAGGGGAAGCACCTCTTTACCACTATTCACAGTACCTTCCGGGAAGAGCAACACAGATCGATTGAGTAAAAGGTGATCTTTTATTTCGTTTTTTATTTCAGCGCGGTGGTCTTTAAGGTGCCTTTTTACAAAGAGGACCCCTGTTTTCTCTGCAGCGAAACCAATGAGAGGATACCCTCTGATCTCGTATTTACCTACGGGAAAAGCAACGAGAAAGCGCAAAATTACAAGCGGATCCAAAGCCGACTGGTGATTGGACGCCACCAGGGTTCCCCCCTGCGGTATATTCCCGTGAACCCGTACTTTTATCCCAAGAATTACATGGGCCAGCTTCATCCATTGATAGCGCAAGCGAAGTCCCCATTCCAATTGTTTTTTTTGAAAGGGGAGGATAATATAAAATACCGCCAAGTAGGCCGTCATCGAAAATAGTAAAAGGACCATTCGGGCCACTGCTCTGATTTTCCCTGCCAAAACTTTACATTAATGGTGAGTGAATTTGTGTTCATTCAGTTATATAAAACAATGTAAAAGTAATAGAATTGGCCGTACTGGAAAATGATTTCTTACCTTTGTGCATCAACAAACAAAGTAATTGATGGATATTTATAAGGAAGCACTGCATCTTCACGAGCATTTGCGCGGTAAAATTAAAATCACCTCAAAATTCGACGTGAGAACAAAGGAGGATTTAGCTCTTGTGTATTCACCCGGTGTGGCAGAACCCTGTCGCGAAATTGCCAAAGATCCTTCAAAAGTGTGGGATTACACCATTAAGAGCAATACGGTTGCAATTGTTTCGGACGGAAGTGCAGTTTTGGGACTGGGCAATATTGGCCCATCTGCGGCCATACCTGTTATGGAGGGAAAATCCATGTTGTTTAAAAAATTTGCCGCTATAGACGCCTTCCCCATCTGTTTGGACACCCAGGATGCCGATGAAATTGTCCGAACCGTAAAAAACCTGGCCCCGGTTTTTGGCGGGATCAATCTCGAGGATATTGCAGCACCGAGAAGTTTTGAAATAGAAGAGCGTTTGCAGAATATAGGTATACCCGTTTTTCACGACGACCAACACGGTACTGCCATAGTAGTTTTGGCGGGATTAATCAACGCGGCCAAAGTAACGGGAAAAGCATTAACAGATTTAAAAATTGTGATTAACGGAGCGGGAGCCGCCGGAATTGCCATCGCTAAATTACTGCTATGTGTAGACCATAAAAACGATCAATTTTGCACCCCTGTAAAGGAAATAATACTCTGTGACAGTAAAGGCATCATCCATAAAGACCGAAGTGATTTAAACGATCGAAAGAGGAATACCCTTGGTTTTACCAATCCAAATAATATGAAAGGCAGTGTTCACGATGCTATTAAAGGGGCCGATGTCTTTATTGGTGTGAGTGTCGGAGATCTCCTCAAAGCCGGTCACATCGAAACCATGGCCCCCGATTCTATTGTTTTCGCCCTTTCGAATCCCTCCCCTGAAATTATGCCTGAGGAAGCTTATAAGGGTGGAGCAGCCATCGTAGGCACAGGGAGAAGCGACCTACCCAATCAAATAAACAACGTATTGGGCTTTCCGGGAATTTTCAGAGGTGCACTGGATGCGCGCGCAAAAACCATTTCTCCGGCTATGAAGATTGCTGCAGCACATGCCATAGCAGCTTGCACAGGTGACCTCAACAGAAATAAAATAATCCCTTCCTCATTGAATGAAGCAGTCGGATACCGGGTGGCAAAGGCAGTTTACAATGCTGCGATTGCTGAGGGCAATGGGATCAAATAAACCTACTTAAAAAAAAGGTCCTGCAATGGTGGTCTTATTTAACAATGGGTAACAAGGTAGTTTTAGCCTATCAAGGCAAATTGTGATAGTAGTCAGATAAAAGTCGTTTATTTATCAATTGCACCACGCAAGAGGCCCCCCTCCTACCTTCGCCCCAATTAATTTTATTAAAATTTTCGACTGGTTCAGCCAGGGGTTTCAACCTCGGACTAGACTTTACAATGGTCGTCGCCTTCGCCCCCATAGGGACCACACCAGGGCTATCCCCCCGGTTATGGATTACAATGACCTTTAAGGAAAAAGGTCCTATTGATAAAAAAATCCCTCCTCCGGAAATTCCGAAGGAGGGATACTTACCAAAACCAATAATTCTCAGATAATTAATCCATGAAAATCATTTTCTTCGTCGCTGTATGATTATCCGTATCTAACTGGTAGTAGTATACGCCCGCTGATCCCACATCTCTGCGATCCAGCGTAAGCTCGTTGTATCCGGCTGTATATT
>JAGTVA010000022.1 GCA_018224445.1 Saprospiraceae bacterium | reverse complement strand
TAAGTGAGGCTTTTACAACGAAGAAAAAGGAAGAAAGACCAAGACTTGGGCCGGCTAAAGTATACTTAACTAAACACTTACCTAGGAAGTTCTCTATGAATTATGCTTCGCAATAACAATCGAGCTCAGGTTATTAGATTTTTGTAATTGTATTTTTTTTATCAGCTTTTTCCCTGGGACCGATATGCTGAATTATTGATAAACGCAATTGAAGTTATACCGTACCCTTTAAATCCAATTGAGCTACCGTTTCAATGTGACTTGTATGCGGGAACATATCCACCGTTCGCAGTTTAATCAGGTCGTATCTATCACCGAGCATTCCAATATCTCTGGCCTGTGTTGCGGGATTGCAACTCACGTAAACCACCCGTTTCACCCCCGAGTCAGCAATAGCCGCTACCACATCCTTGTGAAGTCCCGCTCTTGGGGGATCTACTATAATCACATCGGGCATTCCATTGTCTTTAAAAAAGCCGGCGTTGAGGGTGTTTTCCACCTCTCCCACATAGAAATTTACATTTTCAATATCGTTGATGGATGCATTTACTCTGGCGTCGGCTATGGCTTCCGGCACAGATTCTATGCCTACTACATGCCTGGCTTTTTTTGCGGCATAGAGCGCAATACTCCCAATTCCGCAGTACAAATCGTAGACCACGCTATTCTCGTCTATACCCGCATAATCCATCGCCAATTCGTACAGGGTTTCTGCCTGTCTGGGATTGGTTTGAAAAAAAGATTTGGGTCCCAGCCTGAAATTCAGGTCGTCCAGCGATTCCTCAATAAAGGGCTCACCTCGATAAAGTACGAGTGGCAAATCCAAGATGGTATCGTTGCCCTTGCTGTTAATTACGTAATACACAGAGGTCAGGTTCGGAAATTCAGCTATCAATGCATCCAGCAAATTCTCAATGTCTTCCCGGTCGTCTTTGAAACAAGCCAGTACCACCATGACCTGCCCCTCTTTTCCCGTCCGTATCATCAAAGTGCGAAGCAAACCTGTGCGCTTCCGGACGTTGAAAAATTCAAGCCCGTGCTCCAGTGCATATTTTCGAATAAAATTTCTGATCAGATTGGTGGGTTCCGGTTGCAGGTGGCAATAGGTTATATCCACAATCTTGTCAAAAGCTCCGGGGCGGTGAAAACCCAGTGCAGCCCCTGGATTGATGTCTTTCTCACTTTCTGCTTCCTCTTTAGTAATCCATCTTTTATCGGAAAAAGTATACTCCAGCTTGTTTCTGAAAAAAGTGGTTTCGGGTGCGGGAATGGGATCACCTATCAAATCCGGCGAACATTTGGCAATCCGTTGTATGGCACTGATAACGGATTTATTTTTAGACCGCAATTGCTCTTCGTATTTATAATGTTGCCATTTACAACCTCCGCAGTCTTCAAAATGCGTGCAAAAAGGGGTCGTTCGGTGGGGCGAGTACTCGAGTACTTCCGTGAGCAGTCCCTGCCCCACCCCTTTGCGGTTTCTCTTTTTTAAAATCCTGACCACATCTCCGGGAACGCCTCCATCCACCATATATATCTCTCCACTCTCCTCTCTTCCCACTGAGAGTCCTTTATCGGCTATATCCACTATGGTAACCGTCTTGTACACTTTTCTTTTCTTTCCCAAGGTCTATATTTTTTTGCAAAGCTAAGGTTAATATTTTAATTTCGTGAGAAACCACCGGGTATGTAATCTCATAAAAAACTCCATACTGTTCAGCTTAGCTTCTTGGTTTTGCACTCCAACCCGATTGAATATTAATAAATATTGAGGTGAGTTTAATTGCATTGCAGGTTACCTATTATTAAATCGCCCTTTCAGGACTCAAATGGACGGGACATTTACACCTCAGGCAAAGCCTGAGGTTACTGGCAATTAGCCCTTTAAGGGCAGATTTATAACACATTATAGCAGGTTCATATTTAATAAATCTCGCCTCCCCAATCATGGAATTTTGAGAATTTTTCGTCTGAACGAACGATCCTGATAAAAGCAGGTCAAGGTCTGTGGGACCTTCAAAATGAGATGTGAAACTTGAGCTAATATTATAATTGCGGGGGAACCTCACGGGTATCTACTCTCTTTAAAACTCCGTACTGTACAGCTCATCTTTTTGGTATAGGTTGACAGTTTTATGGGTTGAAATATTTTAGCAATTTTTTTTAGACCAGTCATGAAAAACAAAAAATAAGTTCCCACTCCAAAGCTCGCCTTTATCAAACGCTCCTCCCTACGGCTCAATCTTTCATCCGTTTTACTACCATTTCCGTACGCCTGTTTTGCGCTCTGCCCTCTTCGGTTTCATTGGATGCTACGGGTTTGTTTTCTCCAAAACCCCTGCCGGTAATTCTATCGGGATCCACATTTTTATCTATCAGGTAATTAACCACTTCTGCTGCCCTGTGCTCCGATAGTTCCATATTGTGGTCAGGGTCGCCGATGTTGTCGGTATGGCCGTGAATCTCTACTTCCAACTGATCGTTAGCGAGCAAATAGGAGGCCAGTCTGTCCAATTCGGAATAGGAGGAAGCATCGAGCTCGTGCGAGCCAAACTCAAACAGAACATTTCTCAGGACAATGCCTTTATCTGTTTCAGTTATTTCATCAATGGGGTTCAATTCCACTGTCAATAAATAGGGATCATCAGCTGTAGCGGTGGAATCCGGTTCAAATCGGAAAGAGGTAAATTGATACCCCTCCAGCGAGGCATTAAAAGTATAAGTTCCTCCGGCTCTCAAAACAGAAAACAAGATTCCGGAACTCCCCAGAGTGCCGCTGTACACCTCTTCCCCGGTCCGAAGTTCAACCATACTTACCTCAGCCGTTAACGGTTGTTTGGTGTACGCATCTACCACAAAAGCCTTGAGATAGGTTACCGGGGTGGATTGCGCATCACTGTGCAAATCAAAGGAGAAAATCCTGTAAATTCCTCTTTTCTCCATGGGTTGCAATCGATCACTGGCCATGTAGGCGGTTTTCCCATCCGAATCTATAAATATGGCACCGTCGTGATAGGGAGTATTAATAGGGTAACCCAAGTTTTGGGGTTCCAACCAGTTCCCGTCCCTGCTTTTCCTCGACAAGAAAAGATCAAAGTCTCCCATTCCGGGATGTCCATCAGATTTAAAGTAAAACGTCTGCCCGTCAGGATGCATAAATGGCGATCCCTCGTTACCGGCGGAATTGATATCAGGACCGAGGTTTACCGGATCGGAGAAACTGCCGTCGTCCAGAATTTCTGACTTCCAAATATCTCTGCCTCCAAACCCACCCGGCCGATCGCTTGAAAAGTAAAAGGTTCGTCCATCGGGTCCAAAATTGGGCTGACTCTCCCAACTACTTGAATTCACCGGGGAACCTATATTGAAAGGCCCCTGCCATTGACCTCCACGCTGGTAAGCCACATAAATATCACAGCTTCCCATACTGGTGGGATGGTTGCAAATAGTGAGCAACATGAGTTCACCGTCCGGGGAAAGAGTGGATGCTGCCGTATGTGGAAAATTATCCAGTATATTAAATTGTCGATGAGGGCTGTATTCACCTTCTCCCTGGATGTATGAAAAAACCAATCTCTCCCTGCCTTTTTCCCGAAGCGTATAAAAAAATCTATCTCCGTCAAAGGACTTCATAGGTAGGTATACCGATTGGTAATCTGCAAGGGGAATATCCACAATTTTCGGCTCAAATTCCACTGGGTCCTTTACTGCCTCTTCTGCAAATTCAGCAGATCTCAGCCACCTTTTTCCCCTCGATTTAAGGTAGGAATCGCTATCCACTTCCAAAAAAATCCGAAACGACTCCCGGGCATCTGAAAATTCACCATTGTAAAACTGGCTTTTTCCCAGAAAGAACCAACTGTCAAGATAAAGTGGATCCGAAAGTTCGCCCTCCACTATATTCTTAAAGAGCTCGGCTGATTTCTCGTATTGATTTTCGTGAAAATAGGATCTGGCGTGAAAATAACGCGAGGGCAGGTGGTTGGGAAAACGATCTAATACCCTGTCAAAAGAGGCGCAGGCTTCTTTATATTTTTCTTGGGTAAAAAGCGAGTGCCCCTCCTCAAACCAGTTTTGGGCCCGTCTGTTTAATTCATCGTCTCTTTGAGCATATATACTCCCTGTGGAGACTATCAAAAAAACCCAAGTGAAAAATAATCTGTACACCATATAGAGTAAACAGAAAAATCAATAATGTTATTTTGTTTGCTCGTTAGGAGCAGTTCAGTTGTCCTGAAGCAATTCCTCTGCGACTTTGGAGCCGAGGTCCGCAGCTTCCTTCCAATCGGAAAGAAAACCTTTACTCCCGCTTTTTTGCCTGGCTAAACCTCTATTCACCAATTGGTCTGCCATGGGAATCGGACTGTGTCCTTTTTCTATATTGAGGGACTTGTCTATAGCATCTAGTGCCTTTTCGTATTCCCCCAATTCCATGAGCACCAATCCGTATTGAAAAAAGCAGTGTTTCCTCCACATGAAATTAATGTCGCCCTCCTCAAATTTCCTTCTGGTAAACAACCTCAGGTCGAACTCCGCCTGTTTGTATTGTTTTAATTTAAAATGGCATTCCCCTTTTAATCTTCGTGCGATCCAATAAGTGCTTTGAAGAGCGATGGATTTTTTTGTGGCCTGATCCAGGTCTGCTATGGCCTTCTCCAATTCATTCTGCTTGATAAACAGCCTGGCTCGGCCGACCAATGCATCGGCGTTGTTGGAATCCAGACGGATCGCTTTGCTGTAATCGTACATGGCGTCCTCGTAGCTCTTCAGGATCATGTTGACATGCCCTCTCCGCTCGTAGGCCTGGGAGTGTTTGTTGTACTTTTTGATGGCCTTGGACAGGTTTTTAATCGCATCCTCTTCCTTGCCTTCCAACAGACTCAATTTCTTTCCCTTTCTAAAGTTGCGGACCACCATTTTATCGCTTTTCGGTTCCACACTGGTGTAATCGAGAATTACATTGTTTTCAACCATCCAACACCCTACCTGCCCGGAGAGTGCAAATTGTGCCAGGTATTGAATTAAATCCACGGAATTTCGATAGATTTTATCTGTCAGTTGCCCTACGGTTCTGGGAATTATAAGAGAAAATTGCTCTCCATCAAAATGTTCCTCATGTATTATAGTGTCGTTTTTATAATAGGTTTCAAGGCGATGAACTGTCATCTTCACAACTTTGTCATACGTGTTCTCAGTTCCAAAATCAAGTTTGCCTTGAAAAATAGTTTTATAATACGGGATCATAGAAATTTATCTTCAGGTGATATTACTTATTAATGTGTCTGCAAAAAGGATTCCAAACTGTGAATTCCTTTGAGATTAAAATAAAAAAAAATCAAAAACGGGTACAATACAAAGGTAATGATAAATTAACAACCCGTGAATAAGTTGGGGCTTAAATAGATTCCCGATTTTCACAAATGACAATCAAATGAAAATTGAATTGTATAAATGCAACGATTATGCGCGGCACCTTAAAACCATTTCCCTTAACCCGCATTATTTATGAGGGGTTTGTCGTGAGAGGCTATAGACCACTTCGACTGCGCTCAGTGCATTGCAATAGAAATGGGGGCGCGAGAAGATTTTTTCCCGCAGCCGTAGCACCAGTTACGGTGAGGACAAAAAATTGAGCACGTGACCATTTATGAAGGGATATAGCCTTGCAATAGAATTCTTCATGAATAATGCGGGTTAACTTTTACCATCCTTTTACTTCGTATTGATTTTTCGGTTAAGACTTTTTTTATCGTTATTTTTGCGATTCTTCTCGCCAAAGGAGAAAATAAATAAATTCCGACGCGGCTGAAATTCGACTGGGTTTCTTAGAAAACCACAGAGATTTCCGGCAGGGAAAACATATAAATTAATGGAGATAATTGTAAACCGATTGAAAGAACTCAGTGCTGCGGCAAAATCGATTATAGATTTTTTGGGTACTCCGTCTATAGTTTTTCTGGAGGCTGAAATGGGGGCAGGAAAGACTACGCTCGTATCCGAGATATGCCGGCAATTGGGTGTGACGGAAATCACTAGCAGTCCCACCTTTTCGCTGGTCAATATCTATACAGATTCCAATGGTAGAGAAATATATCACCTCGATCTATACAGACTGGGTTCTGAGGAAGAATTCCTGGAAGCGGGATTGGAGGAATACCTGCACCGGGGAAATTGGGTTTTTATTGAGTGGCCGGAACTCGCCATACCCTTTATAGAAATTCCCTTCCGAAAAATTTCCATCTCGCAAAAACCGGATGGTAAAAGAATTATTAATATATTGTAATCGAATAGAAAGCTACAGACCTATGGAATCTGATCCCAAAAAGCCCCTACATCAAGCTGAGAACCCAAAAGGGACCTATGAAACACGGCCGGAAACTCTGGAGGTGGAACATTCCAGTCAAAAATTATTTATCGGTGTTCCCAAAGAGGAATTTATGCAGGAAAACAGGGTGGCTTTGGTGCCCTCGGCAGTAGCTTCTCTGGTGGCCGGTGGTCACCGGGTCATTGTGGAAAAAAAGGCAGGGCTGAAAGCCAAATATTCCAATAGGGACTACGCCGAGGCTGGGGCTGAATTAACCGACTCCAGGGAAGAGGTATTTAAAGCCAATTTTTTGGTAAAAGTAGCCCCCTGCACCAAGGAGGAGATTCAGTTGCTGCACTCTGGCCAAGTGATTTTTTCCCCCCTGCAAATACCCTTAATTGACCGCGATTATATATTGGCACTGCAAAAGAAAAAGGTAATTGCCATCGCCATGGAATACCTCATGGACAGAGATGGTTCTTTTCCCATCGTGAGAATAATGAGTGAGATGGCCGGACTAAGCGCCATATTGACCGCGGCGAAATTGTTGACCCAAAAAGAGGGCGGCAACGGGGTGTTACTCGGTGGAATTTCAGGTGTTCCCCCCGCCAAGGTCGTGATTCTCGGAGCCGGTGTGGTGGGAGAGTATGCCACCAGAACAGCGGTGGGATTAGGAGCTGAAGTTCGCATTTTTGACAACAATATCTATAAACTGATGCGCATCCAGCACCGGACAGGCAGACAACTCTATACCTCCGCTCTCAACCCGGTTTTTCTGGAAAGGGAAATTATTACAGCCGACGTGGTAATCGGAGCCATTCACTCCAAAACAGGTCGCTCTCCGGTAGTCATCACTGAAGATATGGTCGCGAAAATGAAAACCCGTTCGGTAATTATCGACGTCAGTATCGATCAGGGCGGCTGTATCGAAACTTCCAGGGTCACCACTCACGACAACCCCACCTTTGAAAAACACGGAGTAATCCACTACTGCGTTCCCAATATTGCTTCCAATGTTCCTCGAACGGCCTCAGTGGCCATAAGTAATATTTTAATCCCCATCTTGTTGCGCGCAGGTGAAACCCGTAATATTCAAAATCTCTTCTCGCGGGACGGTGGTCTCAGGCACGGAGTCTATATTTACAAAGGCCTCCTCACCAATGCCTACCTCAGTGAAGTTTTTCAACTCAAATACACCAATCTCGAATTGCTCATCACTTCGGGTTGGTAATCCTTTCTTGCCCCGAAATGTCCATACAATACCTATCGAACAATCATCAGCGGCTCGGTAATGGTACCGTACTGACTTCGGACTTCAAGTAAATAAAACCCGGATATTACATTGTTGGGTATTTCCATTCGATATTCATTGGAGTTAATCTGGAAAATAGAAAATCTCTCACTTCCCGAAACATCCATCAACCGGATGGATTTAATTTCATTGGCTTCCGCAGAAACAATTCTCAGGTGATCGATAGCAGGATTGGGGTAAATCTCAATTTCCTCTTTTGTGGAAAGGTTTTCAGCCACTGTAACCGGGAATCCACATCCCCCACGGTCCGGCTCTTCCTCCAGGCTATAACCCACTGTGAAATTGAGTCGGGTGTGACTTCCGAAATCCCTTTGCAAACTCAAAAAAGAAGTAAAAATAGGGCCTATAGGCCTCCGAAATGAAATGGAACCGTTGCCCTGCCCGGTAGGCCAATCCGCCAGGCCCAATCCCTGCTGATCCACGACTTCAAAATAATAACAACCGGGCTCCAGATTTAAAGTATCTGAAAACAGGGAGTTCGGTGCATTGGGAACTCTTTCCAGGACAGGATCTCCACCCTCTCGGTAAATTCCGTAAGTAAAATCTCCGGAACGTGAATTGGTCACAAAATTCAACACGAACAAGTCGTTAAAAACTCTCGGGATTTCAATATCCGACTGAAGTTCATTGTTATAGTCTACCTCGTCCTCACTCCCGTTGACTGAAATTATTTTGGCGTAAAACTTAGGATTATCAGTATCCAATTCACTCCATCTGAGAGCGGGCAACACCACTTCTACCGACTCTCCAAACTCCAGATTTCCACTCCAGGTATAAGTGCAACTGTAACCTCCCGGAAATCCGTACTCAACTACCAATTCACCTATATCTTCAGCACCGTTATTTTTTACTTTTACCACCGGCTCAGCACAGATGGGATTATGTCTCAAATGATCTTCGTGGGAGGAGGGCGATATGATTTCCACCAATTCTGCATCTCTTTGGATATTCCGTTCTCCGTAAAAAACCACCTGATAGGAGGTAGTGTAGGAGGGAGTCTGAGACCCCGACCAATTGTAGCTCTCAAGGTTGAGTTCGAAGGTGTGTTCTCCTCCAGGTGTCAATGATCCGCCCAGTTCGTATTCGTGCAGGGGAACAGCTTCTCCCGGACACCAATTGGCGCGGTCGTACACCCATGTTCCTCCCTGTGGAAAAATGGGATTCAGTCCACAGTCCGACTTCCATATCAAACCATTGCCCACCTGATTGCCGTCAACCGACAAATAATACTGGCGGGGACAAAATTCTGCGCAAAATACACTGTTGTCAAAACCGTGTCCCGAGGGCAAATACCGCAATTTGGCCTCTACTGTACCTTCGGGAACAGTCAGGGTTACCGGAGGGGTGTGCTCGTTGTTGTACGTATTGGCATCGGTGTAATGGTGGCTTCCGTGGACTATATTTTCAATTCCCAATACTTCCCGCTCGGGTTGCCCCTCTATAAAATAAAAATCTATGGTCATGGAAAATCCTGCACTCCATCCGGAATAAAATGCCCTGATGGTGGTCGAGTCCTGAAATAGGTTTACAAAATCAGTTACCTCATAGATATACCTGTGTGACCAGTTGTTGTTGAAACCCTGGGAGTTGTTGGCCATATATCCCCCGTAAGGTGTAATCAATCTCCCCAATTCAAACTCTTGATTGTCCTCATCAAGGATATGTAGATTCACCGTGTAGTCCCAATCCGAACATCCTCCCGAAGCACATCCGAGGGTGGCTACCATCCACACTTTGTGAAAAGTCTTATCTTCAAGGGGGAAATAGCCTGTCCTGTCATACCTTTCAAACCACACCATGTCCACCCCGTCGTGTACCCTGACGTGGGTAGTATCGGGAAAAGCCCAGAGGGTTGCAGTAAAACCAAAAAAAAGAACAAAGGGAATAAGCAAATTCAGGAGTAAATTTTGCATCAACTAAAACAGTTTAGGAATGGATTATAAAATTATTTGCTAATTTAGATAATCACCTCCTTATTGGCGGCATAGTCGGAGATAAAAAATAAAAATAATCTTGCCAGTCGGAAAAAGGACCGAAATACTCAGGTTAATACTAATTACCTTTTTGGCGGCTCTGCGGGGACCACATCTTCCAGAATATAAAACAGATGATTGATGTCCGAATCGTTGAGGATTAAAGTTCCTTTGAGCCAGACAATCTCTGAAGAAAACCGAACGGGCTCGGAGGCGTATATTTCCATCACGGTTTCAGGCCCGGCTCCACCACAGAAGAAACAATTGGCGTAGGGATAAGCAGAAAAAATAAATTCCTTGTGGTTGCGATACCCCTCTACAGGTATGATATACCCTCTGATCAGTACTTCCTTATTTTCCAGGGCCCTGATCTCTTCACTGAAAACAGGCATATCGATCTCAAATCCAAACATGTCGTTGTATTCCTTTTTGTAGCTGATTTTACTCAGTGTTCGCCACAGACCTCCATCTTCTCCGGGGATCTGTGCCGAGAGGACCAGAGGCAAGGCAGCAACCATAAGTACAGAAATAAGAAAGGTCTTTAAAAGGATGATTACTTTAACTTGCATATTGGGCAGTATTTTTTTTCTTTAATAAAAAGTAACTTCAGGAAGATTAAATTATTTTTTGGATAAAGTTTTAGCAATATCGGTTCTCGAAGCCATTAACGCAGGAATGAGGGCCGCCATTATACCAATTGCCAATGCAGCAAATAATAACCACAAATCTGCCTCAATAAAGGAAAGCGATTCTATCGAAAATTTATACCCGGATTCCACCCTGGAGGAAACCGCTACCATTCCCGCTTTACTGAGTACCATGCCGGCTATATAGCCTCCCACAGCAATCCAGAGCCCCTCCAGCAGAATCAGGCTGAAAAGTCCGACCCGCGAAGAACCCATCACCCGAATCAATGCCAATTCGTATCTCCTTCGCTTTAAAGACTGAAAGAGGGCAATAAAAATACTGAATCCGGAAACGATGGCTATAACCCATCCCAATAATTGAAGAGTTTCCATGCCCGTCCCCATCATATCGAATAACCTGTTTATCTCATAAGCCGGAGAAGCGGCCATCATATCTGTATTCTCATTGATCTGCCTCCCCATATTCAGGGTTTGAATGTTCCTCCCTCTGAACTTGACCAATAGCGAGGTTATGTTTTCTTTTCTGTGATCCAAAATAAAATCGACACTATTGGAACCCTCTTGATCCGCTGCAGTATGTCCAAATTCATGATGGTGTCCGCAACCCGGCCCGTGATCGTGGTCGTGATCGTGGTCATGTCCGTGGTCGTGATCGTGATCGTGGTCGTGGTCATGTCCGTGGTCGTGGTCGTGGTCGTGGTGTACCATCCAGACTGAGGCTGTATTGGTAAGTATAAGTTTATCAATGACTGTGCCTGTCCGGTCCAGTATTCCCACTACCACATAAGGTGGGACATAATCGTGTACGTGTACATCATCCCCTGCCAGTCCGTGAGCTCCGTGAAATTCTTCTCCCAGTTCGAGGTCCAGGTCTGCGGCAACTCGTGCCCCAAGGGTCACTTCAAAATCGTATTCCCAAATTTTTCCCACAGCGGGAGTCGCATCGTACAATCCCACAAATTCAGCGGTGGTTCCCACTATCCTGTACCCCCGATAATTATCTCCCAAAGAAAGGGGAACTGCCCATTCAATCATTGGATTTCCGGGTCTGAGAAAGGGGGTGGCCTCCTCCACGGATATATTTCCTGTGGGATTGTCCAGGTGATACATATTGCACAACACCAATTGCAGTGGAGATCCCTTCGCTCCGATGACCAGGTCAATACCCGCCAGATTGCGGTCGATGGTATCCTCGAGCTGCTTATTGAGATTCAGCATAAGGGAAATCAATCCTATGCCCAGAGCGAACAACAACAAGCTCAATATCAGGCTCAGGGGACGGTGGAACAGATTTTTAAGACTCAGTTTAAAAAAGCTCATATTTGGTGCAGTATGGTTTTATTGGGAAAAAAATCAGTGAGGCGATGGTCGTGGGTAACCACCACCAAAGCAGATCCGTTTTGTTTGGCCATTTTTTCCAACAACTCCACCACTGATCGGCAATTCTGATCGTCCAGAGCTGAAGTAGGTTCATCAGCCAGCAACACAGCGGGGCGATTGATTGCAGCGCGCGCAATAGTGACGCGCTGTTGTTCACCAGCACTCAATTCAGTCGGTTTTTTATTCTTTTTATTTTTCACTCCCAACTGCTCGAGGATTTCATCCACTTTGCTTTCCGACACCGGCTGTCCTGCCAGCCGCTGAGCCAATTTTAGATTTTCACTTACGGAAAGAGATTCCACAAAATGGGGCTGTTGAAACACCAGACCGATGTGTTGCCCCCTGAACTTATCGCGCCGGGCACCGGAGAGGGTTACAATGTCGATATTGTTGATATTTACCTTTCCTTTATTGGGCTTCATCATCCCTCCCATCAGGTGCAAAAGCGTGGTCTTGCCACACCCTGAAGGTCCGAGTATCAGGTGGGTCTCACCCGCTTTGCAATCGATATCGGGAAATTCCATGATATCGCCGTTTTTGTAGGAAAAAGTCAAACCCTCTGTTTGTATCATAATGGGTGCTGAATTATTTAAAGTATCCGGGCAAATGAAAAACAAAAATAGGAAAAATGTTGTACTGCTTAAGTCCGCAGCAATTTATTTCATTGAACTTTAACGATACCTGAAAATGATTTCTTTTGTGAATCGTACTTTTGTTTTCATGATAAAAGAATAACAAGGACAAAAACACTTCAGGGAATTGTGATAGCTGTCTTTTTCAAGCCTCTCACAAACTAACTATACTGCCGCTGATTTTTAATGCCTTTTAAAGCAACCGAAACTGAAATGAAATTGATCTTCTAAAATGGATTCCGAGAGTAAAAAAATATGGGACGTTATCGTCATTGGAGGTGGTCTGGCGGGGCTGAGCCTCGCTACCCTTCTTTCGCGCTCGGGTGTTGAGGTTCTGGTACTGGAGAAGGAAAACTATCCCAGGCATAAAGTGTGCGGGGAATTCATTTCCAACGAATCCAGAGATTTTCTCCTGGGATTGGGATTGGATATTCCTTCCATGGAGTTGCCTGAAATCAATAGGTTTGAACTGAGTTTTCCAAACGGAAAAATACACCCTTGCCCGCTGAAACCCGGTGGGTTTGGCCTGAGTCGCTGGACCCTCGACCACCGTTTGTACCAGTTGGCAATGCAGAGCGGCAGCGAGGTAGTTACAGACACCCGGGTTACGCAGATTGAAAAAACAGACGAAGGACCTTTTGAAATACAAACCTCGGACAGGAGAATTTTTCGGGGAAAAATCGCAATCGGATCCACCGGTCGGTATTCCGGTTCTCTTTTTCATTCCCCTTCGCCTTCCGGGGGATCAGTCAAAAAGTACTTCGGTCTCAAATATCACGTGGCGTCTTCTCTGCCGGATGAGCTCATTCAAATCAACTTATTTCCCGGCGGCTATGCCGGAATTTCTAAAATTGAATCCGACAAACACTGCTTTTGCTACCTGGCGGATTCGAAGTCCTTAAAGAAATGCAACGGGTCTGTTGCCCGCTTCGAAAAAGAAGTACTATCCAAAAACCCTGTCATCAAAAAACACCTGGAAGAAAACACCGTCCTGGAGGGTCCCATTACCACTTCTCACTTTGTTTTTGACTACCACCGCACCGTCAATCGCCCCTATCTTCTCATGGGCGACACCGCAGGATTTATACCTCCCCTTACCGGAAATGGAATGAGTCTCGCTTTTCGCTCTGCATCTGTTCTGAGCCAACTCCTGCTCGATCACTTCCACCGGGGTAAAACCCTGGAATGGGTGAAAAGGGAGTATCGGCAATACGGAGACAACTATTTAAAAAAGAGAATCCGCTCCGGAGTATTTCTTCAAAACCTCGCTTTACATCCGGGCCCCGTCATTCAAAAAACGCTTTCGGCGGGAATGACTTTACTCCCCTTTTTGTTGACTCATCTGAGCCGCAAGGCTTCCGGTAAAAAATTTTAAGCCGCTATGTGCACAGTGACCTACATACCCAAAGGGAAAAATAAGTATCTATTCACCACCAGCAGGGATGAACACCGCGACCGACCTCGCGCCCATCCTCCGGGAAGGCACCGGATAGGGCAACAGGACGTTCAATTTCCCAGAGATCCCGTAGGTGGCGGTAGCTGGATAGTCGCTGCCGAAAATTTATCCCTCTGCCTGCTCAACGGAGCCTTTAGACCGCACCAGCGAAATTTACCCTATCGCCACAGCCGGGGATTGATTCCCCTGCACTTTCTCGAATACACGAGCGCGGAAGCCTTTTTGGCCCAGTACGATTTTTCTAATCTCGAGCCCTTTACCCTACTGGTGGTATCGGAACAAAAAATCAACGAAATACGATGGGATGGGGAGGACACACACCATAAGGTATTGCCGTCCGACAAGCCTGAAATATGGGCCTCTGCCCCACTCTACACCAGAGAAATGTTGAAAATGAGAGAAGATTGGTTCTCCGAATTTCTATCCGAATACCCCAGCCCCTCCGTTCGAAATGTATTTGAATTCTACACCACCGAAGGCCATTCAGCCCCCTACTCCGCGCTGATAATCGACCGGGAGAATGGCGTGCGCACGGTAAGTATATGCGCTATTGAAAAATTGGCCGGAAAAAAGAAAGTGCACTATTGGGAACGAGGGGTAGATTTCGCGTAATTGCTTATTTTAGCAGAGCATTCCCATTTGTGTTCCCGGATTCGTCAATTATAAACCGATCGACCTAATAATACAACTTTTCAGGATGGATATCGTTAGTTTTGTGTGATAAAAAAATACTATGCGACTACTACTTACCGGTCTTTGTTTTTTGTTGATTGCTCTATCGGTCCAGGGACAATCCGCTCAGCTGGCCAACCAATATTTCAGCAATAAAGAATACGATAAAGCGGCCTCCATGTACGAGGCTCTTTTGAACCAAAACGACAGGTCTACCCACTACTTCGACCGGCTTATGGACTGTTATATTCACTTGGATCAATTGGATCTGGCAGAAAGTGCCATCCGCGATCGCATGAAAAAATACGCGCGGGAAACTCATCTTCACCTCACGCTTGGGAAAATATACGAGGAGCGGGGCGAAATGAACAAAGCGGAACGGGAATTTCAGCAAGCCCTGAAAAATTTGCCCGCCGACAGGGGAAGTGTAATCCGGCAGGCGGTCCATTTTACCAATATGGGCAATTTTGAAATGGCACTCAAAACCTATGAAAAAGGCATCGATTTGCTGGACGATGAGACTATTTTTGCCTACAACCTGGCAGATTTGTATCGGCGCACAGGAAACAGGGAAAAGATGGTTTATTTCTACCTGATCAACTTAAGGGAATCCCCCAATCGACTGAATAACCTTCAAACTATTTTTCAACGCTTTTTTTCTGAAGAGGATTACGAAGAACTGGAAGCCCAACTTTACGGCAAAATACAGGAACACCCGGATATGGAATCTTTTCCGGAATTGCTCGCCTGGTTGTTTATCAATCGCGAAGACTTCTCCTCCGCCCTTCAACAATACCGCGCACTCGACCGAAGACTGAACGAAAACGGCGAGCGCGTATTTCGCCTGGGACAAACGGCTGAAAACGAAGGGGATCTGAATACCGCCATAGCTGCATACAACTACATTACCGAAAACAAGGGAATAGATTCTCCCTACTACATTTCCTCCAAGCAAAATGCGCTCAATGCCATGCGCAAGCGAATCCATCAAAATCCCAATGCCACCAGAGAATTGCTGGTCGAACTCGAAAAAGAATACCTCAGTTTTCTGGACGAATTCGGCCGCAACACGCGCACTGCTCCGCTCATATCCGAACTCGGAAGATTCTACGCACTTCACCTCAATGAAATTGATAAAGCCATTTCCGTGCTGGACGAACTACTAAAAATGCCCGGATTAAACAAGTACATTGCCGCACAGGCCAAACTTGACCTGGGGGATTACTACCTGATCAAAGGCGAGCGATGGGAAGCCACCTTGCTGTACTCTCAGGTTGATAAAGATTTTCCCGAAGAAATTTTGGGTGAAGATGCCAGATTCCGAAATGCCCGACTGTCCTATTTTATGGGTGATTTTACCTGGGCACAGTCTCAGTTTGACATACTTAAAGCAGCCACCACCAGGCTCATTGCCAACGACGCCATCGATCTGTCGGTTTTTATAACGGAACACATCGGCTTGGATACCACCGCACAACCCTTGGAGCGCTTTGCCAATGCCGAGTTGTTAATCTTTCAAAACCGCCATGCAGAAGCGTTCGAAATCCTGGATAATTTATTAAAAGAATACCCGGAGCACACTCTGGAGAGTTACGTTTTTTACACCAAAGGGCAAGCTTACCGGGAGTTCGAGGAGTTTGAAAAAGCGCACAAATACTACGAAAAGGTAGTCAAAAAACACCCCGACGGAATCAGGGCCGATCACGCACTCTATCGCCTGGGTGTCATGTGGGAGGAGGAATTGGGAGATCCACAGAAAGCCTCGGAATACTATGAAGTAATTTTTTTAGATTATCCCGACAGCAGGTTTTCTGCCAATGCCCGGGATCGATACCGAAGCATTAGAGATAATACCTTGCCTTAACCCGGATTAAAAGCCAGTCATGATCATATACAACGTCACTGTAAATGTGGAGGAGTCCATTGAAAAAGAATGGGTGGGATGGATGAAGGAAGTGCATATTCCGGATGTGATGCATACCGGTTTTTTTTCCAAATACACCTTCAGTAAATTGCTTCACGAAGAACCACAGGGAACGACCTATACCATTCAGTATTTTTGTCCGGGTTTGGATACGTTGCAAGTCTACCTTGACGAATACGCTCCTAAGCTACAACAGGAACACAACAAAAGGTACAAAGGTAAATTCGTCGCCTTCCGATCTTTTATGGAGGTAGTACAGTCGGG
>JAGTVA010000021.1 GCA_018224445.1 Saprospiraceae bacterium | reverse complement strand
CACATCGAGTGTTCTTCTGACTCCACTTATTTCGTCACCATCGAGTTTACTCATCAACATACCTCAGACTCTTTTGACTTACACCTCAGAAGCGGCGTTTTTGGTTCTTTCGCTTACAGTGACCTACCTCTCACCCTGGAACTTCCCGTGGAACCCTTTTCTCATCAACTCATTAAAGTGGTGGACGGCGACGATCCCCATTGTTTCAAGGCCATTGAATTTGTCGTCGACTGCGGTGAACCCAACGATTGTAAAATTCTCGAACTCGAAGCTTTTCATATTGAGTGTTCTTCTGACTCCACTTATTTCGTCACCATCGACTTTTTCCATCAACACACCGGGGACTCTTTTGACTTACACCTCAGAAGCGGCGTTTTTGGTTCTTTCTCCTATCAGGACCTGCCACTTACACTCGAACTGTCCATTGAACCCTTCGATTACCAATTGATTAAAGTGTTTGACCAGGATCATCACGACTGTTTCAAGGCCGTCGAACTTGTTGTCGACTGCCATTCTTCCGGCATTTCCGATAATGAACTGAAAGGCATTGAGGTCTATCCCAATCCGGTGAGTAATCTAATTAATATTCAGACCACAAGCACGGGCTCTTATGATTATTTAATTTACGACAGCCAGGGAAGATTGATGCAGAGCGGACGGGTTTCAACAGACCATTCCATTAAAATTGGGAATTGGCCTACAGGCCCCTATTTTTTGCATCTTCGGGATGGGAATGGAAGTCAGGTACATATTATTATAAAGAATTGATGGGGTAATAATAATAGGCTGTGATTTAAATGAATGTGTGTATTAAATCCTTATTTACCTATGAGGAGCAAAAACTGGCGATTGTTGCATTGATCTTAATTAGGATAAGAGATCTACATAAGTTAGTGCAAGACAAGTTAGCTCAAAAATGTGCTTATATCGACATCAGCTTTAAGCCCACGCTCACCCCCGACCCCTAAAGGGGAGTCAACGCGCAGTTTGAAGTTATTTTTTTATTTTTAAGAATAGAAAATCCACCATTTAGGATCGGAGCTACATCGGTCTCAGTTGTAATCCCGGTCTACTCCATAAAACCACAAACATTTAAATCATAGCCTAATAAAATGGAGATACTCAGAAAATAGGACAAAAAGTTAAGCGGGAGTTTAATAATTCCTATCTTTAATATGATGAAGAAAACAAGAAGAAAATTTGATAAGAGTTTCAAACTAGAAGTGGTCCGCCGTAGTCTGGAAGAAACAACTGTAAAGGCCCTTGCCGATGAATTAGATATTCACCCTGCTGTTATCAGTAAATGGCGGAAAGGTTTTTTAGACACGGAAGACCAACAGGTCCTTTTTACTGGGAATGGCAATGAATCCTTGACAGATGAACAGAGGAAGATTAAAGAGCTCCAATCTGCTTTAAAAGACAAGGATTTGGAAGTGGAGATATTAAAAAAGGCTATCAGCATTTTTTCCAAGAGAGACAACATATCTACCAATTCATACAAATGAACCGGGTCAGGTATACTGTTGAAAGAATGTGTAAAGTACTAGGTGTGTCCCGGTCAGTTTATTATTGTTGGCTCAAGAAAGGAAATGTAAAGCAGCAAAGAGGTCTGGATGTAAATCAACAAGTCAAGGAGGTGTTTGAGAAAAGCAAAAGAACCTATGGCAGTCCAAGAGTGCACGAGGAATTAAAAGAATGCGGTGTGCATCTATCGAGATCTACCGTAGCCAGAAGTATGCACAAACAAGGGCTTCAAGCTCGACCAAGACGCAAGTATGTTCATACTACGGACTCAGAACATGATCATAAAGTGTTCGAAAATATTTTGAATCGTGGTTTTGCAAGTGAGCGTTTGAATGAAAAGTGGGTAAGTGATATTACTTTTATTCCTACCAGGCAAGGCTGGAGTTATTTAACGGTAGTCCTGGATCTGGCAGATCGCATGATTGTAGGTTGGACATTATCTCAAAACATGTCGGCTCAACAGACAAGCGTAGAAGCACTTAAAATTGCTTTAAACTCTAGAAAGGTAAATCGCAAATTGCTCTTTCATTCTGATCGAGGTGTGCAATATTGTTGCACGGAGTTTAGACAACTTGTTAACCAGACTTCCTTTGTCCATCAAAGTATGAGTAGGAAAGGTAACTGCTGGGATAATGCACCAGCAGAAAGCTTCTTCAAAACACTCAAAACTGAATGGGTAAATAAATTAGATTATAAGAACTTTGAACAAGCAAAAAATTCTATCTTTGAGTATATCGAATTTTGGTACAATACAAAGAGAAAACACAGTACATTAGAGTATATGTCACCATTGAAAAAATATTTTTCCCTAACCCAAACTGCTGCTTAGCTTTAAGTGTCCGTTTTTTTGAATAATTCCAACTTTTGACTTTTGACTTTTGACTTTTGACTTTTAACTTTTAACTTTAGACTTTAGACTTTTGACTTTTAGATCGATGAAAGAATTTAAAATCATTCAACTCCCCCCCTATCCCCGCGGATTTCACCTCATCACCCCTATCTTGCTGGATTCCCTCCCTCCCCTGCCCGATTCCGGACTCATGTATTTTTTCATCCAGCACACCTCTGCGGCTTTGACGATAAACGAAAATGCAGATCCATCGGTCAGAAGGGATTTGGAAAAATATATAGACAACATCGTGCCCGAAGATTTTCCGGGATTAGAGCACACCCTGGAGGGTCCTGACGATATGCCCGCCCATGTAAAAGCTTCTTTTTTTGGCAGTTCGGTGAGTATTCCCATTATTGGGGGACGACCCGCTCTGGGCACCTGGCAGGGAATATTTCTATGCGAGTTCAGAAATAGGGCTCCTGGCAGAAAAGTGGTTTGCGGATTGTTGTAATTCTTTTTATACCTTGCCACATACCTTACTATATAATTACAGTCCATAAACTTTAAAGTAATCCCACGTCAAAAACTATTGAATGACCATTCTTCCTAATTCTTTTTGAGTTTAAAAAAACCAATTCAAAAAATAGATTTCCTCCGGCAACCTTTTATCTTTGGTCTTACTAACCTGAGCTCAGGTTATTAATTTTTATAAAACCTATTACACATTTAATCACCTGCAAGGAGTGGGTTTGAAATTGAGGAGGAGTTAATGGACTTAGTATTTAAAGGTATATTATTGGGGTTGACGCTATCGATCATGACCGGTCCGATATTCATCACCTTGATTCAGACCGGCATGGAAAAGGGTTTTCGCGCCGGCGTAACGGTGGCATCCGGGTTTTGGACCAGTGATATATTGTATATCGCAGTAGTTTCCTACGCCATTTCTTTCTTAATGGGTCTTGCTGCCGAGGATCATTTTGAGGTATATATCAGTTTAATCGGTGGAACCATTTTAATTGCTTTTGGTCTGGGTTTGATCCTCTTTGGTAAAGTACCTGCCCGGGGAAGGAAATACCAGAAACCGCGGACGGGCAGTTCCTATCTGGGGTTTTGGTCGCTCGGGTTTTTTATGAATACCTTTAACCCGGGTACCGTTATTTTTTGGATAGGCATCACCAGTATCATCTCTGAGAGTCTGCAACTCAACATCAGGCAATCTTTTCCTTTTTTTGCCGGATTGATGGGCACCATAATATTCACGGATATCATCAAAGTGGGTCTCGCCAAAAAAATCAGTTACTACCTTACCCCCAGGTTGATGATCATGGTGAGGAAAATAGCCGGTATTGCGCTCATCAGTTTTGGTGGAATGCTTTTCCTTCGAATTCTCTACAAGTCACTGAATATTTAATCTCAAAAATACCCTTCCCTTTTTTTCTGCCCGGTTCGCACAAGATATTTTTCCAACACCAAAAAAGAAATTAAATCCTCCAGAGCGGAATTTTGAAACTGACGGGTATAGGCATTGGCATTTTCAATTATTTCTAATGCCAGTTGGGGATGCGCGAGGTAGTACTCCATCTTTTCCTCCAGGTCAGACATATCGTCCCGCACTTTTACGTAGTGCACACCGGGAATTAATCTGCCCTCCATATACCAGGATTCGAAGACCGGTTGGGTAGATACGGCAAGGGAGTTGGAGGACATGACCCATTTTATACTGGTGGAGACATCTACCCCTTCCGGACAAAAAATGAACTTGTATTCCAATTGTTTTTGCTTACTAATCTCAGGGGTGTAAAAGGGCGAATCTTTGGCTCTTTTATTGGTATTGCCCACATTGCATTGGGGGTTATTAAAATACTTATTTAAAAAATCTTCCCGAAGCGGCTTTAGGGCATTCGAATGACCGCGCCAAATTAAACGGTCTTTCTTCTGCTGGTATGGAGTGGAATCTTTTATAAAAAAATAGTGTCTGATGAGATTGAGCTTCATTAAAACGGACATCTCATTTTGCCCCTTTAAAGGTCTCGATTTTACGACTACAGGATAATCTATTAATTGATTTACATCGCCGAACTGCACCGCCACTTTATAGTTTTGATCAAAAGCCCGGGCGTATTTGTAGAAATCAAAAAAATAGGTTTTGTACTTCATGGCGGGATTGTACTCCGACAGTGGTATCGCTTCCTCACTTAAAGTCAGATTTTCCTCCGGCAAACGGTTGTATAGATTCACCCTACTTAAAACCTTCTCAAGGGTATTGGAATCAAATTTTTTGTCCAAGACCCGATTTTTCCAATGTCTGTAAATCCCATTGGGCAGACCATAAGCCAGGTAGTTTCCCGCATAATAAAAAAACTTATTGTTCCTGTTTTTTGACCTTATCAACATTCCTAAGTCCGATTCAATGAGGGCTGTAAAGGTACATAAAAAGTCAGCAATGGGATTTTGGGATGTTGGTTGATAAATTTTAAAGACAGCCTTTAATTTAGGTTAGGGTTGACTTCTCATTAATTTCCAGTCCGCGATAATGTCTTTTTTCCACTATCCATCCTCTCTCTCTCATGCTGTATCAAATTAATCAACTGATACATTCTTAAAATTACCCCCCCAAAAAAATGAATTTAAATATTTTCCACCCGATAGAAAGCCCAATTTCATCGGACATACCCGCTTTATTGCACCTGTCTCCGGCACGTAAAACAATAAAGAGTATAAACCCGGATTATTCATGAAGGCTGCTATTACAAGGCTACATGCCTTCATAAATGCGATGCATTGAGCGTTGTCGAAATGTGTACTTTTTCGATTTTCTGTCCTCTCCGTAGCGAAGGCTACGCCTTCGGAAAAAAATACTCACAAGCCCCCATTTCTATTGGCCTCTAGCCTTTCACGACGAAACCCTCATGAATAATCCGGGTAAATCCCCTTTAAATTTCACAAAATCTCCTTAGCTTTGGGGCAGAAATAAAAAAAACATCAAATGAATTTACACGAATATCAGGGAAAAGGAATATTGAAATCCTATGGAGTCCCCATTCAGGAAGGCATAGTAGTTGAAAAAGAAGAAAATCTGTTGTCGGCTTTTGAGCAGTTGAAATCTAAAACCGGGACAGAGGTGGCCATCATCAAAGCGCAGATACACGCCGGTGGAAGAGGTAAAGGCGGTGGAGTAAAGATGGCAAAAAATAAAGAAGAGGTAAAAAAGATCGGTGGTGAAATACTCGGCATGAATCTTAAAACTCCTCAGACTCCCGGCGGACTGGAGGGCGAAGGTAAATTGGTGAGAAAAGTCCTGCTCGCGGAAGACGCCTATGCGCCTGACTTCGATGCCTGCGATGAATTCTATATCTCCATCCTGACAGACCGCGATACCAAAACCAATGTAATCATCTACTCTACCGAAGGGGGAATGGATATTGAAACGGTGGCAGAAGAAACTCCTCATCTCGTTCACAAGGAGTATATTGATCCAGCCCTGGGAATTCAGGGCTTTCAAATGAGAAAGGTAGCATTCAATTTGGGGCTCAGTGGAAAAGCTTTTAAGGGGATGACTAAATTCATCGACAAGCTCTATCAGGCCTTTGACGGCTCTGACGCCAGTTTGGTGGAAATTAATCCCGTCATAAAGACCGCGGACGACCGCATCATTGCAATTGATTGCAAAATGACCATTGACGACAGCGCCTTGTTTCGCCATCCGGATATCAAAGAAATGAGGGATATTCACGAAGAGGATCCCACGGAGGTGGAGGCGAAAAAATACAACCTCAATTACGTGAAATTAGACGGAAATGTGGGTTGTATGGTCAACGGCGCCGGACTGGCAATGGCCACCATGGACATCATTAAGTTGTCCGGTGGTGAACCTGCCAATTTCCTGGATGTAGGAGGTACAGCCGATGCGGCAAGAGTTGAGCAGGGTTTCAGAATTATTCTGAGCGACCCCAACGTCAAAGCTATCTTAATTAATATTTTCGGAGGCATTGTACGCTGCGATCGCGTAGCACAGGGAGTGGTTGACGCTTGTCACAACATGGACGACCTCGATGTACCCCTTATAGTCAGATTACAGGGAACCAATGCGGAAATAGCCAAAGAAATTATCGACAATTCGGGACTGAAAGTTCACTCGGCTGTTCTTTTGGAAGAGGCGGCGCAGGCGGTTAAAAAAGTCCTCGGTTAAATTTTTATTTTGCCCGGCAAAAACACACCCATACAGGAAAAAGGCATCTCCCTTTACGATCTGAACAATCGCATTAAAAGGGTACTGTCTGCCAATTTCTCCACTCCCCTGTGGGTAAGGGCTGAAGTAGCTTCCATCAAAGTGAGGAAGGGACACCGCTATCTGGAACTCATTGAAAAAGAGGAGAGTTCTGATTTGGTAAAAAGCAAGGCCTTTGCCAGTCTTTGGGCAGGAAATTACGCCCTTTTAAAGCGGGATATGAAGGAGGATATCGATTTGATCCTCAAGGAAGGCCAGGAGGTATTGATTTTACTCAAAGTGACTTTTCACGCTCTTTACGGTCTCAGTCTCCAAATCCAGGACATCGATCCGACCTTTACCGTGGGGAAGTATTTTTCCAAAAAGCAACAGCTTTTCAACCAAATCCGAAAGGAGAAGTTGGACGAACCGCAGAAAACCCTGCGCATCCCCTATGTAATGCAAAGAATTGCGGTAATATCCTCACCCAAAGCGGCGGGCTTTAAAGATTTTATCCAACAGATTCAGCAGGTGTCCTTCCGCATGGACATCAGGATGGATCTCTACGATACCAGTATGCAGGGAAAATTAGTGGAATCCGAAATGGGGGAGGCACTGGAAAAAATTGCAGGCAATAAAACCGATTACGACGCAGTGGTAATAGTTCGGGGAGGTGGGGCCAAATTGGATTTAATGGATTTTGACAACTATCTCCTCGCCAAAAAGATCGCCCACTACCCTATTCCGGTAATCACCGGGATTGGACATGATATTGATTTCAGCGCCCTGGATCTGGTTTCTGCCATTTCTCAAAAAACACCCACTGCCGCCGCTCAGTTTATTATCGACCTCAACGACGAATTTCTAGGGAGGATTGAGGTGGCAAAAACTAAAATTTCTGAAGCGGCAGTCCGGAAAATTACTCAGCACAGGCATCTCCTCAATCAACTGAGATCGGAATTGAAAGGGTCCGCTAAAATACCCCTGCTGAAACAAAATTTTTCTCTCGCACAAATGCGGAGTGATCTCAGCATGCTCTCCGGATATCGAATGAGGGAGGCCAAAAATAAATTGAACAACATCAAACGGGAACTCGACATTTCCAGCCCCGCCAATATCCTTAGACGCGGTTATTCCATCGCTTCTAAAAATGGCATTGTAATTAAATCGAGTTCGGAGGTGGGCGTACAGGATCAGCTCCGGATTGTTTTGAGCCATGGGAAATTGTCGGTTACCGTAGATGAAAAAGAATAATTGAGTTAAAAGACGGAAGTCAATTTACTTTAATCTTTTAACCCCGTGGAATTCCACTTCGTGGTTACTGCTTCGCAGTTATTCTAAGGGGTAAACTTTGAACTCTAAAAAATGAAAGAAGACAACAGCTTTACATACGAAGACGCCATAGAGGAATTGAGAGAAATACTCCAAAGCCTGCAGGGGGAACTGACCAATATAGAATTACTGGAAGAAAAAATGAAAAGAGCGGGCGTGCTCCTTCAATTTTGCAGCAAAAAAATCAAAGACATTGAGGTTAATATCGAGGATATTATCTCTGAGATAGAAAGAGAAACCGAGGAGTGACAGGTTTTTCAAAAAAAGGCATGTGTTAATAAAAGTGTACAGTGTCGGTTAAGTTGTAGGAATTTTTTGCTTTTTGATGCGGAAAAATGAAGTCTAGGCAACGCTAAGTGAGGCTTTTTCAACGAAGAGAAAGGTAAAAATACCAAGGCTTGGGCCGGCTATACTATGCGTGACTCGACACCAGGGAAAAAGTTTTCTCGCAAAGGGCGGTAAGCAGACGCAGAGGGCTCGGAGAAAGTAGTTGATGTTCATAAGTTCATAAGTAGGTGTTTTGTAGAGGACCCTCAGCGACCTCTGCGTAAAAGTCCAGGACACAATAAAAAACCTTTAGAAAACTATAGTTCGCCTGGCTATTTAATAAAGGAAAGGTTAAAATCTTTGCGTAACCTCT
>JAGTVA010000020.1 GCA_018224445.1 Saprospiraceae bacterium | reverse complement strand
TGACAGGCGGGCTGTACCGGGATCATATCCTTAATGGGGTCTATCCCCAGACCCTGACAGACTTTGTATATATTGGGAAAATGCTGAACAAATGAATCGCGGTCCAAATGGGTGCAATCCAGCAATACGTGCTCCTCTCCTCTCAGCTTCATTTCCCGGTCGATGGCACGGGCCACAATGTCTCTGGGAGCAAGACTCTCTCGGTTGTCGTATTTTTCCATGAAGGTTTGACCATCATTGGTTTTCAATACCCCGCCAAAACCCCGGACTGCCTCTGAAATCAAAAAGGCGGGATTGCCTCCCGTGGGATCGAAAAGTGCTGTGGGGTGAAACTGCACAAATTCCATATTGGCCACTCTCCCTTTGGCCCGGTACACCATGGCTATGCCGTCTCCAGTCGCTACCTTGGGATTGGTGGTGGTTTTGTACACCTGGCCTGCACCGCCACTGGCCAGTACCGTGACTTTGGCCCGGCACAAATCGATGGCGCCCGTGCGACGGTCGAGCGCATAGGCCCCGAAACACTCTATTCCCGGAGTGACGCGGGTGATGTGATAACCCAAATGGTGTTGAGTTACCAGATCGATCACAAAATGGTGCTGCATGACCTGGATATTGGGAAATTGTTTAGCTTTTTCAGAAAGGGCCCGCTGGATTTCCCGACCGGTGAGGTCTCCGTAGTGCAGTATCCGGTCTTCTGAATGCCCTCCCTCTCTTGCCAAATCGAAGTCGCTGCCCTTATTGTGGTCAAATCTCACCCCCCATTCAATAATTTCTTTAATTCGCTCCGGCCCTTCCTCCACTACGGTTTTGATACTCTCGGGATCGCCCAAACCATCGCCGGCCATGAGGGTGTCTTCTATGTGCTTTTCAAAGGAGTCGGTCAACTTGTTCCATACGGTGGCTATGCCCCCCTGTGCATAATTGGTGTTGCTCTCCCGCTCATCGGTTTTTGTAAAGAGGAGGATGGACAGGTCGGGTCTTTTTTCCGCTGCTTGAATGGCTGTACACAATCCCCCAATTCCGGAACCTATAATGAGTATGTCTGTTTTTATCATAATTGACATATTATGTATAACAAAAGTAAAGGTAATTCTCCTCTTCGGGCTCACATAATTTTAAATTGGGGTGTATATTTTTCTCCACCTCCTCCGAAAAGGTTATCTTTGTTTTTTGGACATATCTGATTTTCTACCCCTTTTTTCAACAATTTGTATTCATTTATGCGCATTGCTATAAACTGTAGAGTGCTGATTCCCAATAGGCTGGAAGGCATAGGATGGTATATTTACGAGACCACCAAAAGGATGATTGAAAATCACCCGGAGGATACTTTTATACTGCTGTACGACCGTAAAAACGACCACACCTTTTTTCCACAAAAAAACGCGATTGAGCTTTACATTCCCCCCATGGCCAGGCATCCTATCCTTTACCGCCTATGGTTTGATTATATGATTCCCTGGAAATTGAAAAAACACAGTCCCGATGTTTTTGTCTCTATGGACGGAATGAACTCGGGGCGATTAAAGGTTCCGTCTTACCTGATGATCCACGACCTGGCTTATCTGCACTACCCCCAATACATAGATGCCATTCATTTGGCTTTTTATGAAAAAAATACCCCCCGATTTATCTCCAATGCAGATGGGTTGGGTACTGTTTCCAATTATTCCCGGTCGGATCTGGCGAAAAATTTCAATTTAAACCCAGAGAATATCGATGTCATTCCCAATGGCTGCCGACCTGTATTCAGGAAACTCAGCGCGGATGAAAAAAGAGAGGTGAGGCAATCTCTGGGAATTAAAAAGCCCTATTTTATATACACCGGGTCCATACATCCCAGAAAGAACTGTGTCAACTTAATCAGAGCCTACAATCACTTTCGGTTTAGAAGCCCTCTGGAACACGAATTGGTCATTGTGGGGAGGATGGCATGGATGAACGATTTGTTTGAGCGGGAACTCGAGAACTCCCCCTTTAAAAAACAAATCCACCTCACCGGTTACGTGGGGGATGAAAAACTAGCCGGATTATTGGGTGCTGCTGAGGCCCTGGTCTACCCTTCCCTGTTTGAGGGTTTTGGGGTGCCGCTCCTGGAGGCCATGAATGCAGAGGTGCCGATTATTACTTCCAAAAATTCCTCTTTGCCCGAAGTGGCTGGAGAAGCAGCTGTACTGGTCGATCCCAAGAATCCACAGGACATAGGTCGCGCCATGCAAACCCTTGCCAAAAATCAACCACTCAGGAAAAAATTAATCGATGCCGGAATCAAAAGACGCAAGATGTACCACTGGGATAAATCTGCAAAAATGTTGTACAGTGCCATTAAACGAACGGCTCATAAACAACGCTAAAATTTACCGTGCTTTTTATACAGCCACCCGCCCCATATCAACCCCGCCAAAACAGTGAGGAATGAAATTAATTCGGCCTGCGTCATTTCTATACCCATCAGGAAAAAAGTGTCGTTCACTCTGATTTTTTCTATAAAAAACCGCTCCACTCCATTCATCACCAGGTAAATGGCGAACAACATTCCGGGAACGGTCAGCTTTTTTCTGAGAAACCAGAGGATTCCAAACAAGCCGGCGCAAATAATACTCTCCCAAATAGGCGTGGGGTAAACCGGAGATTCCAGCCTTCTGCAATACCTGTAATCACAGTCTTCTATAGGCACCCCCTGATTCAAGACGTTGTGCGGATAGTCGTAGGCCCACATCCATTCCGGCAGGATAAACCAGCCGGGCTTGGCCATTTCGTTTACAATACCCCAATCGCCATCGCCGGAAAAATGACATCCCAATCTTCCGACGGCATATCCGATCATCAGTGCCGGCGCTACGGCATCCATTAAATAAATGGGTTTAAAACCCAATCTTTTTACGTAGTAATACACCACTACAAAAGCCACTATGAGCCCCCCGTAAATGGCCAGTCCACTTCCTGAAAACAAGGTGTTTATTGGGTCTGAAAGAAAGGCATTAAAAGTTTCTGCGCTTTCAAATACAGCGAATAACTTGGCACCGGCTATTCCACTGACGGCGGCAATGATGGTAATTTCTCCCACGCGTTGTTGGGGCCGTATGGTCTCTGTTACTATTTTGGGCTTGGGCAGTTTATTGCGCTGCCCACTCCAATAGGCATAGATAGCAAAAGCAATACCGAGCAGCAATCCCGCAAATGCATTTCCCTGAGCGGACAAAATAATTGAAGAGGCATCGTGCACAAAAGCATCCCAGTTTTGATAGGCGTACACCCCTTTGTACCCCAACAAAAAACCCAGTACTCCATTGGAGAGCATTTCGGTGGTGCTCGCCCCGCCACCAACTACTTTTTTTACCTTGTGGGCCTTGAGTTGTCCAATTTTTTCTCTCCGTTTGAGTTCGAGATAAAGCACATAGGCACTGACGAGAAATGCAAGTGCGAGCAACAACCCAAACATCTGAATAATCGAAAAAAAATTGTCGGGTTCCGTGCCAAACCAATCGTGCATTAAATAGGATAAATCCGGATACATCTGCGAACGCTGTTTATTTTAAAATATTTACTCCCCATCAGCCTGAAAAAACTTTCTGTCGATTTACATTGTCGACCACAAGGAATTGCAAGGTAGCAAAAATAGCGTTTTATTGAATGCCCCAGAAGGTTATTTGTCAATATTTTAAAAAGGACTTTTGGATCAAACGGTGGATTTCAGGGAAGGAAATCAACCGTATTAATTGAAGATTGACAATGCTTATCGGTTTAGTTTAGATTTAGTGGTTTTTACAATACTTGCCAAAAGCTTTATGAGGGTGGAAACATCCTCCGGGTATTTATTTTTGATTTCTTCGATTATAAAATTACTATCCTTCATTAAATTCTAACAAATATTCTGATTCATTGGCTTCCTTTAGGGCAATTTTCATTTTATTTAAAAAATCTGCATTTGATTGAGCGTGTTCTGCTTCCTTTATCAAAGCACCTAAAGCAGTGCCACTTCGCAAAAGCTGTTTTGATAACACAAATTCTTTTTTCTCTACCGACAAAAACTTGTACAACTTAATAACATCCTGTGTCAAGTCAAATATACTGTGTCGGTAAAGTCGCCGGGATTTTTTTCTTTTTCAATGCAGAAAAAAGAGATAAGGCCTAGACTGGGGCAGACAAAAGTATGCTTAACTTAACACTAGGGAAAAAACGTACGATTTGTTCATTACAACGTTATCCTTCCTATTCCTCATAGTTTTTTATTTTTAATATTCAATTTTCAATTCTTCATTTTCATCATCCTACCAGGATGAAACTCCCCTTTGAAACCCAGTCTATAGAGATAAAACCCCGAGTTCGGTAGGTCCGAAGTTTCGATCTTCCATTTGTTTTCTCCCTCGGGAAAGACCTTGCTCTGGTGATAGAGCTTTCCGCCATAGGAATTATAGATGCTCAGATGCACAGGCCCGGTTTCGGGTAATTCGAAGCCGATGGTGGTTGTGTTGATGAAGGGGTTAGGGTAGTTATGATGCAGTAGGAATGCCGTAGCCTCAGGATTGTCTTCTGAATTCGGCAATTCATCGGGCTTGAAAACATTTGAATCACTACCATTCACCAAAGGCCCCAGGATGCTGCTATTGGCACAGACCTCCCGATTGTCCTGTACTTTGATGTAGGTCACACAGTGATTTTGGTGGCCGTATTTGTTGGTCACCCAGATTTCTATTTCGATGGTTCTTTCTCTTTCTCCGTCCAGGTCGTCGCAGTTCCAGCTGTGATGGGTATCTGACAGATCGTTGCTGTAGGTGAAAATCAAATCCTCCGAATCTGTGCAGTCGTCCCAACTCCCCACATCGTACACCCATGCGGGCAGGGTGATTTCACTGGAGGACGGGTGTATGGAGGCTGCAATTCCGTGCAGACAGACAGGAGTGGGTGGATTCATATCTACCAGGGTTATCAAATGCTCTTCGATTACCAGGTTGCCGTGTTCATCTCTGATCTCCCACTGCACCCTGTGGGTACCGAAGGGCAGTTCCTCTTGAATGCGGAGGTTGTTTCTCAAGCTTCCGTTGGGGCGTGGCTTAGTGCTGATGATATCGAACTGGCCAGTATTGTAGATGTCAAGTCGCCAGAGTGAGTGCTTACGGATTTCCGTGAAATCTCCATCGCAGGCCAATATGGCCGCATCGAAAAGGGCAAATCCATCACAATTCGGTACCGCAGATCGCAGTATGGTGTCGCGGGCGTTGGTCATCGCGAGAATCTCATCGGGCATTTCTATTAGTACTGCTTCACTCAACTCGCTAACGCAATCCTCCTCATCGGTATAGCTCACGGTATAGCTGCCCGCTTGAGAAACAGTCAGTTGTTGGTTGATTTCCCCCGATAGCAGCTCGCCATCCTTGTACCATCGGTATACAGCTTCCTGGATGTCCGCTATAAGAACGGTGCTGTCACCGGGGCAGATCAGCCCTCCACCGACCATTTCAATGATTGGTGGAGGGGGGTTGCATCCCACCGGATCGCAACTACCCTTCATATCTCCCTCAAAGGTCCAGCCCTTAACATGAATAAGCGAATCCCGAGCAGCTTCCGAATGATCGTATTCAATCATCCATGCACCAAGATGTCTCCCATCTGGGGTAATGGGGTTGTTGTACCAGCCGATCAGGGTTGCGTCGTAGCTCTCGCAGCTCATACCTGAGTTGGTAAAAAGCCCTATCAAATTTACATTCGGATTTAACTCCCAATCACCTAAGTTTTGATCGAAAGAATCGGCCCAGGTAAACATAGTTGACATATTCTCTACTAACGATACATCCCAATTGCCCAATGGTTGGTTAAAGGATGAGGATGCTCCTCCTCCAAACATTCCACTCATATCCTTCACCGATGAAACATCCCAATTTTCCAGTGGTTGGTTAAAAGAGGAGGCTCCATCAAACATCCATCTCATGTTATTCACCGACGATACGTCCCAATTTTCCAGTGGTTGGTTAAAAGACGAGGCTCGTCTGAACATTCTATCCATGTTATTCACCGACGATACATCCCAATTTTCCAGTGGTTGATTAAAAGATGTGGCCCTATTAAGCATACTTTCCATGTTATCCACTTCCGATACATCCCATTCATCTACCCTCCCATTAAAACTACTGGCATTTTGGAACATACTACTCATGTCCTCTACCGACGACACATCCCATTCATTCAAATTACCATTCATAGATATGCAGTCCTCAAACATTCTACTAGTGGTGCTTACTCCCGACAGGTCAGGAATATCTGTTGCATGATATTCAAGGTTTTGACACCCTCGGAAAGCATTCTCCATACTCGTCCATTCAATATCGCCCCATTGGTCTATCGAAATGATTTTCAGCCGATCAAATCCGTTATTGAAACTCACTCTTCGAAGGTTTCCGTTAATTTCTACCCGGTAGGTTCCCGGATATGGAAATGAAATTTGAAAATATCCTCCTCCTGCACCACTACCATTGTTTGCGGGATTACCCACCTCTTCCCAGTAAATATTATACGTCCCATCACCGGGAATGGTAATCATGTGGTCTTGTGAGGTTCCCGGATTGTCGGTCTGCCAGGTGGTGATGAAAGGTTCCTGGGCAATTAATGCAAAAATTATAAAGAAAAATATCAATACCAATCCAATTCTCATCCTGAAATTTTTTTTTCTAATTAGTTTCATTTGGTTCAATAAAGAACTCAATATACAAAATATTATTAAATGCATTCCCTTGCATTGCAATTGGATTGATTTTCAAAAACAGCGGTCTCTCTTGGATCAATTGGATGGTTTGTAATCACTGTATTAGTAGAGCTTGCCGGATAGAAAACATTTATTATAATTGTTGCAAAGCCACTGGTATTAAAAATGGAGAATCCGGTACTCGCAGGTACGCAAATATAGTTTGTTCCAACACAGAGATCTCCGTCGAGGCCTGGCCAATAACAGCCCCCCTCGTCTATCTCACAAGTACTATAAGCATCCCATGATTTGCAGTACTTATACTTACTCAAAAGGTCGGTTACATTGGGGTCTGCAAAACTCAATTCAACCCTGTAACAACAATAACCAGAGGGACAAGTGCTACAGTAATTGAGAGAACTGTTGCAACAACTGGTTTGACTTCTCTCAGTTGAATATTGCTCAACAACAATAGGTGTACCTTTTTCTTCTTTAAGGGCCTGGTCTTTCTCACAAGCAAAAAACAAAAGTCCGAATAGGGCAAAAGCGATTAATAACAATAATGTCTTTTTCATAGTATCTGGTTTAAAGTGTTAAAAAATATTTAAATAAATATCGGTTTTTTTTTTTTTTACTTTTCAAAGTTTTTTAGTATGTTTAACATTTTATTAACTTATTAAATGGTCATTCTCAAGCGTATTCGGGGAGTAGTTATTCCTTAATTCCTAATTGTATCGAAGTAGGGGATTTTCTGCATCAACCAAATTATCCTTTCCAGTAACTTGGTGAGGAGATAGCTGTTTAGCTTAAAAGAAAAAGAACTAGGAAGGACAAGTTATCCCTACCGGCAAATTTAACGGGTAAACTCCCTCTGCGAGAAATCCAAAAAGGCCTACTCTTAAGATTAATGTCAAAAAGAAAAAGGAAACTCTACTAAAAAAAATAATTCGGGATCAGCCATCCCACCCGCTTTACAGTTCATTCGCGTGGAACTAAAAATAAAAATTAAAAACCAATCAAACCACAACCTAAACTTGTTACCTCATTCCCTGTTTTTTGTATCTTTACTTGTTTTAATCAGTAGGATCACACATGGCACGTACAAAGGAGAAAAATTCCACCCGGGATTCAGGGACCTCAGGAATCGCCTTGCCCCGGGAGATACACATCAAGGGAGCGAAGAGCAACAACTTGAAAAATTTAGAAATCAAAATCCCCAAGGGCAAGCTCGTGGTAGTCTGTGGCCTTTCCGGGTCCGGTAAATCTTCACTGGTGATGGACACCCTCTACGCAGAGGGACAGCGGAGGTATGTAGAAAGCCTTTCATCCTATGCCAGACAGTTTATGGAGCGCATGAAAAAACCGGAAGTGGATTTCATCAAGGGTTTGTGCCCTGCCATTGCTGTGGAGCAAAAAACGGCCAACCGCAACGCCCGTTCGACGGTGGGTTCCACCACGGAAATTTACGATTTCCTGAGACTGTTGTATTCCCGGGCTGCCAGGACCATTTCTCCCGTATCCGGAAAAGAAGTGAAAAGACATCAGGTGTCCGATATTGTAGATTATTTGATGACTTTGGAGGAGGGAACCAAGGTCGTGCTGACGAGTCCCTTAAATTCGGAGTCGGATCGCAGTCTCAGGGACGAATTGTCCATTTTAATTCAAAGGGGTTTTACACGACTGCTGTGGAACGACCAACAGCACTACATGGAAGACCTTATCGAAAGCGAACACGAATTGATTGAGGAAAACATCGCGAACCTCGACGGCGACCTGCGGATAATTGTCGACCGGTTTGCCGTGAGAAAAGAGGACGAGGAGCTGATCAAGCGGATGGCAGATTCGGTTCAAACCGCCTTTATGGAAGGAGGGGGAAATTGTTTTGTGGAATTGACCGACGGCAGTAAAAAAGGGTTCAACAACCGCTTTGAAGAGGACGGAATTGTCTTTTTGGATCCCACCCCCCATCTCTTTAACTACAACAACGCCTATGGGGCCTGTCCCAAATGCGAAGGTTACGGGAAGGTCTTGGGAATAGATGAAAACAAGGTCATACCCAACCCCGGCCTTTCTGTCTATGAAGGAGCAGTGGCCTGCTGGTCGGGAGTCAAGTCGGACAGGTATCTTCAAAAAGTGCTCGACCACGCCCATGAGTACAAATTGAGAGTAACCACTCCCTACAGAGACCTTACGCATTGGGAGCGGGATCTGCTCTGGGAGGGCAGCAAACATTTTAAGGGTATCAACGATTATTTTTCTAAAGTGGAATCCAAGAGCTATAAAATTCAGAACAGGGTTTTGCTCTCTCGATATCGCGGGCGGACAAAATGCACCCTCTGCAAGGGAACTCGACTTAAAAAGGAAGCGCTGTATGTCATTTACGGAGGAAAGAATATCGGAGAACTCATGGTTATGCCGATCAGGGACTTGTACGATTTTTTTAAAGACAATCCCCCCGATTCACACACCCAGCAAATTGCAGCGCGACTCCTGCTGGAAATTGAAACGAGGCTGGGTACCATGGTTCGCATAGGTCTGGGATACCTTACCCTGGACAGGATATCGTCCACCCTGAGCGGCGGTGAATTGCAACGCATAAACCTCACCAGACTCCTGAGTTCCAACCTGACCCAATCACTCTACATCCTCGACGAGCCGAGCATCGGTCTCCACCCCAAAGACACCACCAATCTCCTGCGCGTACTCAAGGACCTGAGGGACCTCTCCAATACCGTAATCGTGGTGGAGCACGAAGAAGACATCATCCGGAATGCCGACCACATTGTGGAAATTGGGCCCGGAGCCGGAATTAATGGGGGACAAGTGGTTTTCAGTGGTCCTATGGAGAATATTTTTTCCGGAAAAAGCAAAAGCCTGACTGCCGACTATTTGAAAGGAGACCTGGCGGTAAAAATTCCCGACCACAAAAGAAAGCTCAGTGATTTTATTGCCCTGAAAGGTGCCAGATACCACAATGTAAGAGGAATCGATGTAGAATTACCCCTCGGAGCATTGACTGTGGTGACCGGAGTATCGGGTTCCGGGAAATCTACACTCGTTAGAGATGTGCTGTATCCCGCGCTCAAACAAAAACTCGGAGACGAATACATTCACCAGGGGGACAAATGGGAGAAATTGGAAGGGGCTTACGACCAACTCAATCACATCGAATGGGTTTCTCAAAAGCCCATCGGAAGATCTTCCCGCTCCAATCCGGTGACTTACATCAAAGCCTACGACGAAATCCGTCGGTTGATGGCCTCGCAACAACTCTCTAAAATCCGGGGATTCGAGCCAGGACATTTCAGTTTCAACGTCAAGGGGGGCCGTTGTTCCGAATGCGAAGGGGAGGGGTATGTAACGGTGGAGATGCAATTTCTCGCCGATGTATCTCTGGTCTGTGAGGAATGCAAGGGAAAGCGGTTTAAACACGACGTACTTCAGGTGAAATACCGCGGCAAAAATATTTACGACATTCTTGAACTCTCGGTGGAGGAGGCCCTGGATTTTTTTATTGAGGAAAAAAATATCGCCAGAAAATTACAACCCCTTTACGATGTGGGCCTGGGGTATATCAAGCTCGGACAATCTTCGAGTACGCTCTCAGGAGGAGAAGCGCAACGGGTCAAGCTGGCGTCATTTATGCTGTCGGGCAGCCAGGGAGCGCGCACTTTGTTTATTTTTGATGAACCCACTACCGGATTGCACTTTCACGACATCAACAAGTTACTCCAGGCGCTATCCGATCTTATGGACAACGGCCATACCGTATTGATCATAGAGCACAACCTGGAGGTGATCAAAAGCGCGGATTGGATAATTGACCTGGGCCCGGAAGGCGGAGATTTGGGTGGAGAACTCATCTTTCAGGGTACTGTGGACGAGATTGCAAAAGTCAGTGAATCTCATACCGGAAGATATTTGAAAGAGAAGATGGAGACTGAATCTGCTCACAGCCAAAAGTAAGGCACGTTCCTCGAAACAGGTTTGGAATTTTTTGCTTAAAAGTGATTTGCATTTTTTTAAAGTTACTTTTTGTCATTGCCACCCACCAACGAGTTGGGGGCGCGGCAACTTGTTGGTGGATCTAGACAAAAGACGAGCGAACGATCCCGTAGGGCGACTGACCGATCCCGTCAGATTGAATGTCCGGGGGACATTCAAGGGAAGGAACCTCGAAGAGGGCGGGTTGTCCAGTCCGGGAGACCTTCAAACAAAGAAATCTAAAATTTTCTGAACCGCAACAGCTAGCTGGCAGGTTAGTGATCACAGGTAATTTTTTGTCTCTTTTGTGTAAAAAAAGTCAGAGCCGGTGGTCAGGGAAAAAAACTTAAAAAAATTCGGGTTTAAAATACCAACTCCTTGAAGACTATTCTTATAAAATATATATCACAATCCTACTTCAATATTTATAAGCGAAACTTGATTTAATTACTATTGGATTTTAACTGAAAAACTCTTTCCCTCAGCGAGATTATTGACCCCATCCCATACATTTAGGAAAAAAGTATAATCGCCTTTCACCAGAGTTTGGGGAATATTGAACAGAATACTCACCTCTTTTGAAGTCGTTTCCCCGGATAGAAAAACCTCATTGGCAATCAGGGTATTGCTGCTGTTGACGCCTCGATATGCCAATTCAATGCGGGCATTCCCTCCAAAGTTAAACGGTCGATTGTCGGTAATCATCAAATCGAATTCCATTGCCTCTCCGCGAGAGTAATTCAGTTGTTGTTCTGTGGGATGCAAAACTGAGAATTCGGGTAGAATGGTGTCGGCTGGATTTCTTATCGATAGGTTCCAGAAGTCAGTGACCGGGCTGGTGTTGCCGGATTCATCAACAGCTCTGAGTTGAAGGTGATACAATCCCGCAGTAACCATTTGGGGGACTTCCAATCCAATTATTTTATGAATCTCTGTTCCCTCCAGATCAATCAAATCCAGTAGTAACCAGTCGTCTGTTGAATAACTGCGGTGTCCGTGACAGTCAAAATTGGGGTGTATGTCGATTTTCAATTGTGATAAGGCTATGTCGTCCGTTATACGCACTTCCATCTGAAGGGTGCCTCCACCGAGTCCAGACAGGGTTTGAGGATCCCATTCACCACAAACTAATTTTTCAGCTGGTTGGGGTGAAGTGTTTAAAAATTCAATCACAGGTGGAGTGGTATCGACCTCATCTCCATTACAGGAAAAAAGGAAAATAAACACCGATGAAAAAATCAACATCTTAAAAATACTTTTCATAAACTGCATTTGTGCAAAAATAACACTATTTTTGCAACTATGTTGCATTTTAAAAATAAAATGATTTCATTTAAAAACGCACAGGTGAAGGCTTTAATCCTGACATTGTTGGGATTACTCTGTTCATATGGTGTCAGTGGACAAGTGGTCTTCAAAGGAGTGGTTACCGACGAGAACAGAAGCACCCTCCCGGGAGCCACCGTATGTACCTACCCGGATACCATATGTGGGATTACCGACGATCGGGGTGTTTACGAGTTGACCCATCGGAGGATGCCCCAGCGATTGGAAGTGAGATACGTGGGTTTTAAAACGCTGGTCATCGATATCGATCCCTTTCAGCCGGAGGATCACTACCACATTGTTTTGCAATCTGTAGCTGAGGACTTAGGTGAAGTAATAATAGAAGAAGATAGATTGAGACGGGATGTATTTCAATCTGTAACCGTAGTCGGGGACGAGTTTTTTCAAAAACATTCAGCAGGAAATTTTTCTTCCGCTCTGTCGAATTTGCCGGGCATCAATCACCTGAGTGTGGGTGTGGGCGTGGGCAAACCGGTGATACGAGGATTGTTTGCCAACAGGGTAATTGTGTCGGACCACGGAGTTAAGCAGGAGAGTCACCAATGGGGGACAGACCACGGCCTGGAAATCGACCAGTTCCGGGCAGGCAAGGTTGAAATAATCAAAGGGCCTTCATCTCTTGAACACGGATCGGATGGACTGGGGGGTATGTTGAGAATCCGGCCGGATCCCATACCGGAGAAAAACAGCGTGGCCGGGAGTGTGAAGATGTTGGGAAAATCGAACAACAACCACCTGGGTGGCAATATTTATTTAGCGGGTTCGGGGGAGAAATTTTTCGCTTCCGGTAACCTCTCCGGCCAGTCTTTTGCCGACTACCGGGTACCTGCGGATCGGTTTATCTACAATTCCTTTGAACTCCCCATCATTAATGAGCGGTTAAAAAATACAGCCGGAAACGAAAGGTCGATGGGTTTAACTGCGGGATACCGGGACGATCACCACCTGCTTCGGATTTTTTATTCCAACTACAAACAGGAGGCCGGAATTTTTGCAGGGGCAGTGGGTATTCCCAGGTCTTTTCTTTTACAGGACGACGGGGACGATAGAAATATAGAATTCCCCAGCCAGGAGGTGACACATCAGAAATGGATATTGCAGTACCTGTATTCTGTGGGTGAAAAACGAACCTTTGAATTTACAGCGGGATTTCAGGACAACCTGAGGAGAGAATTTTCCTTTCCCGAATTTCACGCCATTCCCGACCGCAATATAAATTTGAGAAAAGCTCTGGAATTGCACCTGCAGACGGTCAGCTTCAGCGCGAGTTACGGGAAAGAATCGAGTTACAAACTCGGTGTGAACGTTCAGCATCAGCACAATTCCATAGGAGGATTTGATTATTTTCTCCCTCCCTTTGAGGTATTCAGAGCAGGAGCTTTCGCCACAAAAGAATGGCATTTTGGCGAGTATTTTAAATTTACCGGGGGGCTTCGCTTGGATTTTGGCGACAATCAAACAGAAGCTGCGGGACGAATGGTGTGGAATACTTCCGGGGAAGTCATCGATTCGCTGGTTTCCGGGAAAACCGACAATCAGTTTTTCAATTGGGCTGCATCGACGGGATTTGTTCAGACTTTTTCCTCCAACAAACACCTGGAATTATACGGTCATTTGGGAAAGAGCTTTCGAATACCCTATCCGGTGGAGACTTCGGCCAATGGAGTTCACCACGGTACCTTCCGGCACGAGATGGGCCGTCCGGATTTAAAATCTGAACACGGATATCAATTCGATTTGGGAATTCGGTATTTTGAAAGCAATTGGTACGCTTCGGTCACCCCATTTTTAAATTATTTCAACAACTATATTTACCTGAGGCCTTCTGCTGTATTTTCCAGCCTGCCGGATGCCGGCCAGTTGTACCTCTACGAACAACACAACGTTGTTTTTTCAGGCGTGGAAGTGGAATGGCAGTATCAGATATCCCCCAAACTTGCTGTTTACCAAGCCTTTGACGGAGTGTGGAATTACAATATCGACACCCAATTGCCGCTGCCTTTTTCACCTCCGGCCTCCGTGCTCACCAATGTTAACTATCTCCACACTATCGGGAAATCACTGGTTGAGGTGGGCTGGGAGCTGTCTCACAGATTCAAATTTACCCAAAAAAGAGTGGACCGAAATGAGCGCCCTACTCCCTCTCACCACTTGATTCACCTCGGACTAAATCTGCATTTTCCCGGACTGTGGGATGGAATAACCCTGAATTTTCAATGTCAGAATATTTTTGACACCCACTATTTTGAACACCTGAGCAGGTATCGGCAATTGGATATACCCGAGCAGGGAAGAAACTTTATACTCCAGGTTCAAATTCCCTTCCGCACTTTTTTATAGATTGAAAAAGTGTTGTTAATGATTGAATGAAGAGTGAACTCATCAATGCATTACACAAAAAAAGGGAGCCACTTTTGGCCCCCTTATATTTCTGCACAATTAGCCCAAAACTAAAAGAAATGTTCAGTAATAATATACTGATGGAAAATGTGGTTTTAACCCGGATTATTCATAAGGGTTTCGTCATGAAAAGTTCGGGTTAAGTTTTTGGGTACAGAAAAAATTTACTCTATTGAAAATTCTATATCACCTCTTTCATGATGGTCTCCGTCGTGATCTAGGGCGGCCCGAACTTCGAGGTGAAATTCAGTTCCCGAGGGAAAGCCCGACAAGTCCACTGATTCAGAAAATTCAAAATCGGGATCGTGAAGGTGAAAGTGGTGATCCAGAATTTTGTTGGAAGCATCATTTTCGGGATGAAGCTCGATGTAAATGTCGTGATTTTCATCCGTGGCCAATACTTCCAGTTGAATCAGCAGGTTCTCTGCTTCCTCCATGGTAATTACCTGATCGTGTTGGGGCGAAATGAAATTGATGGTTATTTCATTGTCGTCGTCGTGATGGTGGTCGTCGTCGTTATCGCAAGCCACAAATACCAGTGGAAAAGCCAATAGCAGGAAACTAATTTTTTTTAAACTAAACATAATTATATATTTTTTTTAATTAATAAATGCAACACTGTTGCAAATGTAAGTATAATTTTTATAATTACCCAATAATTTATTTTTTTCATTCGTATTTTCGTAAATGGGGGAATCGGTTTTAAATTGGGGCTATTGTAAATTTTCTCATTTCGATGAGAAAAACTATAAGATGGATCACATTCTTTTCTGAGTTTTCGGGATTTCTAAAAGGTATTTGAAAATTTGGTATATTATAGAATAATTGTGATTTCAATAAACTTAAGTGGATAATTTTGCGTTCTATTCTTAGTATTTTGGGTTAGGAATGCGCTTTTCACATATAATTTTAATTTATTAAAATAAAAATTATGTAAAAATGCATACTCTTAGCTTGAAGTTTTTTCAATAAAAGCAATATATTTGCATTGCTTTTAAGATTTCTAATTTGTTTAAGAACAAAAAACTATTTTTAATATGAAAATTCAAAAACTTACTCTTTTATTAAGCATGGCATCTTTGTTGGTGTTCAGCTCTTGTGTTTCCAACAAGAAATTCAATGAATTGATGGACGAAAAGGATGCCCTCTCGGCTCAACTCCAAGAAACACAGGAAAGGTTATCTAACATGGAAAGCGACATGGCTGATCTCAAGGATCGCGCCGATAAGTTGCAGACCGAAAAAGACCGCTTAGCTGCTGAAAAAAATGAAGCTATGCGTGAGGTAGAAAGAATCAAGGAAGAAACGGCTGCCAACGAAAAGCGATTGAAAAGTTTAAATGAGGAGCTGGCCAAAGCTTTTGTGGTATTTGAAAAAAGCGGAATGGAAGTTCACGAGAGGAACGGTAAGTTTTATCTGGTAGTGGAAGACGTAGTTAAATATCGCTCAGCATCCACTGCATTGAGTTCAAGAGATATGAATGTGGTGGAGGCTATGGCTGATTTGCTGAAAGGCAATGAAGACATGCACCTTATCGTAGAAGGTCATACGGACGATGTGCCCATTCACACTGAAGTATTCAGAGACAATTGGGATTTGAGTGTTGCCCGTTCGACCAGAGTGATTCGTCAATTAATTCGCTTGGGTGTAGATCCGGGACAGTTAACTGCTGCAGGGGTGGCCGAGTTCCAGCCTTTCAATACTGAGGCGCCCGGTTCATCAGCAACCAGAGCAGACAACAGAAGAACAGAATTTATACTTATCCCCAACATGGGAGGAGTATATAAGATATACCAAGACTAATTTAGTCCCTTTGATTTTAAAGTAAATGTTACCATAAGGGCGGGAATTTTCCTGCCCTTTTTTCATAAACTACAATTCAAACAAATATGTCTTTATTAGCTGTTGGTACAGTGGCTATTGACTCCATAGAAACTCCTCTCGGCAAAGCTGAGCGCGTGGTTGGTGGTGCCGCTACTTATATCGCCTGGGCTGCTTCATATTTCACCGATCAAATTCGAATCCTATCTATAATTGGAGAGGATTTTCCTCAGCCTGAACTGGAATTATTGAAATCCAAGGGTGTGGATACAGAGGGAATTCATTTAATCAAAGGAGGAAAATCATTTTTTTGGTCCGGCAGATACAGCACGGATATGAACTCCAGGGATACTTTGGAAACCCAACTCAATGTGCTAGCCGATTTTGCTCCAGACCTCCCTTCTGCTTATAAAAACAGCAAATACCTGATGCTTGGTAATCTCACGCCAGCAGTACAAATGAGCGTACTGAATCAGATGGAAAGTAGGCCTGATATCATCGCAATGGACACCATGAATTTCTGGATGGATTCCGCTATGGGAGAGCTTTTAGAAGTGATCAAAAGAGTGGACATTCTCACCATTAACGACGAAGAGGCCAGACAACTCTCGGGACAGCAGTCCCTCGCCAAAGCAGCTAGAGACATACTCAAAATGGGTCCGAAGTATTTGATTATAAAAAAAGGAGAGCACGGAGCTTTGTTGTTCGATAACGATCAGGTCTTTTTTGCACCTGCATTGCCTCTCTACGATGTTTTTGACCCAACCGGTGCCGGAGATACTTTTGCCGGAGGCATGATGGGGTATTTATCACAAAAGGGAGAATTGAGTTTCAGCAATCTGAAGACCGCAATCATATACGGATCGGCAATGGCTTCTTTTTGTGTGGAAGAATTCGGTATCAACAAGTTAAAGGAACTCACTGATGAGGAGATAAAAATTCGTCTGAAAAAGTTTATTGACTTGGTGCACTTTGAGCTATAGTTTCAAGTCAGTTTTACTGAGTCGTTTAATTTTTATTGGCCAATTGCCCGCATGCCGCATCGATATCTTTTCCCCGGCTGCGCCTGACCGTAACCCGCACTCCATTGTTGGCCAGAATTCCCGCAAATTTATCCAGCCGGTCTTCGTCTGACTTAATAAAATCGATTCCCTCGACGGGATTGTACTCAATGATGTTGACCCCGACGGGAAAACTGGAGCAAAGCTCGACCAATTGTTTGGCATCCTCGGGCCCGTCATTGAAGTTTTGAAAAGCGATGTATTCGTAGCTTATTCTGTTGCCTGTTTTATCGTAAAAATACTGGAGTGCCGCCATTAAACTGTTGAGGTCATTTTGTTCGTTGATGGCCATGATCTCATCTCTTTTCTCATCATTGGCGGCGTGGAGCGATAGAGCCAAATTAAACCTCACCTCGTCGTCTGCCATTTTCCTGATCATCTTGGAGATGCCCGCTGTGCTTACGGTAATTCTTCTGGGTGACATATTGATTCCGTCGGGATCTGTAATGTAATTGATACTCAAAATCACTTCTCTGTAATTCAGCAGGGGTTCTCCCATACCCATGTACACAATATTGGTGAGCGGGTGACCATATATCTCTAAAGATTGTTTATTGACTTCAAAAAATTGATCCAGTATTTCTCCCGCATGGAGGTTGCGCACTCGCTTCATTTTTCCCGTTGCACAAAAAGAACAGGCCAGACTACAGCCTACCTGACAACTCACGCACAAGGTAAACCTGCGGTCCCTGGGTACGGGGATCAGTACGGCTTCAATTTGTGCGCCGTCGTGAAGGCGAAAGACTGATTTTATGGTACCGTCATTGCTTTTTTGAGTATTGAAAATTTCTGCACGGTGAATGACGAAGTGTTCATCCAGCACCTCCCTTAAACTCTTAGAGAGATTAGTCATTTCACCAAAAGTGGTGGCGTGGTCTGTCCAAAGCCATTTCCAAACCTGGCTCGCCCTGAATGAAGGTTCACCCTGAGATTCAAAGAATTCCAGAAGCTTTTTTTTATCCAGGGTTCTGATGTCTGTTTTATCGGTAGTTTCCATTTTGCGAGTGAATGGTTTTATTTATGTTTTTGGTTTCCGGCTGCAAAGGTCGTCAATATATGCAAGAATTATTCAAGGACACGACTTTAAAGTCATGTGCTGATAAAATAACCTTTCTGTTTTGTGGTTCAACTAAAAAATTGGTAGTCAAATTGTAAATAGTGTCTGGTTATATAGAGTAGTTTTATCCTTTTATTGCCATATTTGCTTTAAATATCTAAAACTTTTGATAACGGTCCGTGACCGGGACAACTAATAAGGCATAAAGAGGAACAATTACAATGGGTTTCATACGAGTTCCTGAAAGTATTCACAATTTTTTGCATCTTTTATGAGCAAAATACATCTCAATTATAAATGGTGGCTGGGAATGAGCGGTGTAGTAATACTTCTCATCTCTTTGGTGTACACCAATTACCTCGCCACCCAACTGGCAGAAGGGGAACGGGACAAAATCGATCTCATATCAAAGGCCTATGAAGCCATCAATCTGGATATGGAAAACCTGGATGCAGATCTCACTTTCCAATCCTACGTTATTGAAAAAAACAGTACCATTCCACTCATCCTAACTGATCAGGACGACAACATACTTTTCGCAGTTAACTTCAGGGGAGAGAGAAATACCGATACTATTTATCTAGAAAAAGAATTGAAGCGAATAAAGTCAGAGGGAAATGAGCCTTTTGTCATCGATACTCCTCAAAATCCCAGGCAATACATTTATTACAAACACTCGTTGGTTTTGCAATTGTTAACCTACTTTCCCATTATTCAGATCGTCCTTGTGGGCACTTTTGTAATACTGGGTTTTCTGGGTTTTAGTGCGGCCAGAAAGGCAGAGCAAAATCGGGTTTGGGCCGGTATGGCCAAAGAGACCGCACACCAATTGGGCACCCCTATAAATGCCATTGTCGGTTGGGTAGAAGTACTTCACTCCATCACAGAGGAGAGCGATGCTGAACGCCTGGAAATAATCGATGAAATGCGAAAGGATATCAACAGACTGGAACTGGTAGCCGACCGTTTTTCCAAAGTGGGTAGTAGCCCGGAATTGAAGCTGTTTGATTTGGAGGAAATCCTACCCAATATTGTCGATTATATGAAGAGGAGGGCCCCTCGCCAGATTCAATTTAAACTCAAAAGTTCAGATGACCGGCCTTTCAACACCAAGATAAACAAACACCTTTTTGAATGGGTAATTGAAAATTTGTTGCGAAATTCATTGGATTCTATGGGAGAAAAAGGGATGATCCTCATTTCACTTTACGCTAAAAATAACCGCATATCCATCGATATTTCAGATACCGGAAAGGGAATTCATCCTGGAAAATTCAAAGAGATATTCAAACCCGGATACTCGACCAAAAAGCGGGGTTGGGGCCTGGGCCTGTCTCTAGCAAGGAGAATTATTGAAGAGTACCACCAGGGAAAAATTTACGTCAAGGAATCTAAAATTGACGAGGGTACTACCATTGCGATTGAATTTCCTATGGCATAATGGGGATTTCTGTGAATGTAGTTCTTATCGCCTTTTTCAAGAGGAGTTCTGAATTCGAAAAGGGGTGCTTTCAGCTATTTTCCAGATTGAGGGTTGGATATATCCTATTTCTTTTTAATCGGTCTCATATCTGAATATTACAAATTGATTTTTTTATCTTTGCAACCGTTAAAATAAAAGAGAGTAGACCAAAACGTCTAAAGAACACTCAATTTTTAATTATAATATTAAAATTTTTATGAACGAGACAGGAATTAAAAACCCGAAAGCAACCATAAAAGACCACGGTTTTGACGAGGTTAAAATAGCCCATTGGAACCTCACCCCTGAAGAATTGGTAGAGGCTACCATTAAAAGGGATATGGGGGTTTTAAGTGATAGTGGCGCTATATGCATAAGCACCGGAAAATTCACAGGCAGATCACCCGGCGATCGCTTTATTGTAGAAGACGATGTCACCAGGGATACCGTGGACTGGAATAAAATCAATATGCCTTTCAAAGCGGAAAAGTTTGACGGTTTGAGAAGAAAAATAATTGATTATCTGGGCGATAAGGAAGTGTATGTCAGAGACGCCTACGCCTGCTCTGATTCCAACTACCGACTCAATTTACGGCTGATCACCGAATTTCCGTGGAGCAATCAATTCGGGCACAATATGTTTTTGAGACCGCAAAAAAAGGATTTGCAGAATTTCGAACCCGAGTGGTTGGTGATTTGCGCTCCTGGTTTTGAAGCTGTACCCGATGTGGATGGAACCAAAAATCCCAATTTTGCTATCATCAATTTTACGGAAAAAACCATTATTGTCGGGGGCACGGCCTATACCGGGGAAATCAAAAAAGGCATATTCTCCGTACTCAACTACGTATTGCCGTTCAATAAAAATGTGTTGAGTATGCACTGCTCAGCTAATCTCGGCAAAAAAGGAGATACTGCTGTTTTCTTTGGATTGTCCGGAACGGGTAAAACAACCTTGTCGGCGGATCCCAATCGACAATTAATAGGTGACGACGAGCACGGCTGGTCCGAACATGGGATTTTCAATTTTGAAGGCGGGTGCTATGCGAAATGTATTAATTTGTCGGCCGACAGTGAGCCGGAAATACACTCTGCCATCAAGCACCGAGCCATACTGGAAAACATTGTGTTTTATGAAGGAAGCCGCCGACCCAATTACGACGACGACTCCATCACTCAGAACACCCGGGTCTCTTACCCCATTTATCACATAGAGAATGCAGTCGGAGGGTCGAAAGGAGGTCACCCCAAAAATATTTTCTTCCTCACCTGTGATGCCTTCGGCGTGTTGCCTCCCATTTCAAAACTGACTCCCGGACAGGCTATGTATCATTTCATTTCGGGCTATACAGCCAAAGTAGCGGGAACGGAAGAGGGAATTGTAGAGCCGCAAGTGGCATTTTCCGCCTGTTTTGGAGCGCCCTTCTTGCCCTTGCATCCCACCAAATACGCTGAAATGTTGGGTGAACGAATGCAAAAACACGAAGTAAAAATCTGGTTGGTGAATACGGGGTGGTCAGGAGGCCCATACGGCACGGGAAGTCGGATAAAACTCACCTATACCAGAGCCATGATTAACGCAGCAATCGACGGGCGACTCAATGGAGCCAATTTTACTGAGCACGAAATATTTGGCCTGGCTATGCCCAACAGTTGCCCAAGTGTGCCGAGCGAAATACTACACCCCGAAAATACGTGGTCGGACAGGGCCAATTACGATGAAAAGGCCAATAAACTGGCTCGATTTTTTGTAGACAATTTTGCTAAATTTGCCGATGAGGCATCGGATGAAATTCGTGCTGCTGCCCCACGGGTAAGGTAGGGTTATTTTTTTTCAAAAATATCAGCTATGCAACTGCATAAAATTTTACTCATAGTATTGGGAATATTTTTATTTACGGTTTGTGCCTTTGTGGATAGGGCTTTTTCCCAAACCGAATTGGATGAACGCGCGTTTTTGGAAGTGAACGATGCGGTGAGCATCAAAAAGGACGATGATTTTCTACTGAATATCCGATTCCGGATGCAAAATAGATTCGGTTTTTTTACAAAAAGTTCAAGCGATCTCAGCCCCGATAACTTCGAGGCCAGAGTGAGGCGATTGAGGTTGAGATTTGACGGATTCCTTCAAAACCCTAAATTTCAGTACTATATTCAATTGTCTTTTTCCAGGTCTGATCAGGGATTGGACGGCAGCAACCGGATTTCTGAAATAATACGAGACGCCCTGGTGTATTACCACTTCAGCGATAATTTTTACATGGGCTTTGGTCAGGGGAAATTGCCCGGAAACAGACAGCGGGTTACTTCCTCGGGAAATTTGCAGTTTGCAGATCGCTCGATTGTAAACTCTACCTTTACCCTCGATAGAGATTTTGGTTTTTTT
>JAGTVA010000019.1 GCA_018224445.1 Saprospiraceae bacterium | reverse complement strand
GGTAGAGGGAGGTACCCCGCCCATATCGGTCAGTTTTAATGGCGAGCAAACCGAACAGAGTGTTTTCCCCAACCTAAGCGCGGGATCCTATACCCTTGAATTTATCGATCAAAACGGTTGCGAATTCGACACCACTGTAGTTCTGGTAGATCCCGATCCTCTGACGGTTGACCTGGGAGCCAATCTGACCATTGCTCCCGGTGAAGAAGTCGTCATCGAAGCCAATGTCAATATTGACCCGGACCAAATTCAATCCATCTTTTGGACCATCAACGGTGAACTCGCATGCGATCCCTGTGAAGAACTGCAATTACCGTTTACAGGGGAGAACAATGCCACAGTGGAGATTACGGTAATTGACATCAATGGATGTGAAGCCTCCGACAGGTTGCAAATCAACATTATTGTGGAGCGAAATGTATATATCCCCAATGCTTTTTCTCCCAACGAGGATGGAATCAACGACCGGTTTTTGGTTTACGGTGATGAGTTTGTCGAAGAGGTGGAAGAAATCATGATTTTTGACCGGTGGGGAACCAAGGTATTCGAAAGGAGAAACATCCCCCTGAATGACCCGGATTTCGGTTGGAACGGGATATACAGAGATTCCAAGCTCAACCCGGCGGTCTTTGTCTATTACATCAGGGTTCGTTTTACAGATGGAGTAACAGAGGACTTTTCAGGTGATTTGATTTTGGTGGAATAAAAGGTTTTGGGAAGGGCAAAGTTTTATTCCCACGGGTTAAACAAATTTTTGTCAAATGTTTTACCTTTATGAAAAATTACTTTGCCCACTGAATGAGAAGCTTACTCAACTTATTAGTAAAAAAAATTCTGGATCGTAATTACCGGAAATTAAACTATGCGCTAGAGCATCCTCACGAAATGCAGGCCAAGTGGTTTAAATCCAATTTGTCTGCTGCGACAAACACCACCATAGGCAAAAAATACGATTTTAAATCCCTGAGAAATTCGACTTCCTACAGTGGATTGCCAGTACACGATTACGAGGATCTTCGCCCCATGATTGAAGAGATGATGAAGGGAAGAGCAGATGTCCTCTGGCGTGGAGTAGTAAACTGGTATTCAAAATCCTCCGGAACAACGGGGGGGCGCAGTAAATACATTCCCATACCCAAAGAAAATTTAAAACTCTGTCACAATAAAGGCTCCACAGATGTGCTCAGCATGCTGTATCGCGAGGATCCTCAGATCGATCTTTTTAAGCGAAACAACTTAATCATGGGTGGAAGTTTGGAAAATTACAAATACTCCAGACAGACCAAAATCGGGGACATCTCTGCCGTCATGTTGTACAATATGCCCTTCCTCGCGAGGATTGTCCTGACGCCGGACATTCCCACTGCCCTTCTCGATGATTGGGAGGAAAAAATTAACAAAATAGCCAATATCACCAAAGACGAGGATGTCAGTTTTTTCGGAGGGGTGCCGACCTGGTCCATTGTATTATTCGATCGCATATTGGAAATCACCGGCAAAAAAAATATGCTGGAGGTCTGGCCCAATGCACGAGCCTATGCGCATGGAGGCGTCGGATTTGACCCCTACATACTCAGGTTTAGAGAATTATTCCCATCGGATGACTTCATTTATCAGGAGGTGTACAACGCTTCAGAGGGTTTCTTTGCTGCACAGGGCGACTTTTCCGAGAAGGGAATGTACTTATTGGTGGACAACGGTATTTATTACGAGTTTGCCCCCATGACCCCTGCGGGACCGGATTTGGACAATACCGTTCCACTGGAGGGAGTAAACACCCGGCAAAATTACAGCATTATCATCAGCTCCAATGGCGGACTTTGGCGATATATGCCAGGAGATATTGTCTCGTTTTTGTCTACCAATCCATATAAAATTACCGTTGCCGGACGCACCAAGCAATATATCAATGCATTTGGAGAGGAGGTAATGATTGGAAATACAGATCGTGCCATTGCCTTAACCGCCAAACATTTTGGTGTGGAAATAGTAGACTATACCGTAGCACCCATCTACATCGAGAAAGGAAAAAAAGGTGCTCACCAATGGCTTATTGAGTTTGTCCACAAACCGGCAGACCTCGACCATTTTTCCCAATATCTGGACGATCAGCTGCGAAAACTCAATTCCGATTACGATGCAAAGCGGTCCCATGACCTTGCATTGAATAAAATACAACTGTCTGCCATCCCTTCAGGCACCTTTCACAAGTGGATGGAATCCAAAGGAAAGGTTGGTGGTCAAAATAAAGTTCCCAGACTTTCCAACGACCGAAAGTATATTGAAGAGATTTTAACCTTTATCGGTAGTTTGACGGCTAAATGAGTTTAGATTTAATTTTCAACATCCCACCATGACCAGAAAATCGACCTCTTTAGTATCCTCCTTTTTAAATTTGCCGGAAAAACAAATTGATGACCTCAATGAAGAACAAATACTAAAAGTGTTGAGTGAATCCATAGCAGCTATGCTGGAATCTCAACCCGATCTTCTGCTGAGCTCACTCTACCGAATGGATGTTTCAGAAAAAAAGGTAAGTATGGTGCTCGAAAGTCACAGTGAAGAAGACATTCCATACGGTTTGGCTCGCCTCGTACTCGAGCGACAAAGAACTGCACTTAACACCCGCCTGAAGTTTCCCCAAAAGAAAATTGATGATCCGGAAGCCGATTTTTAATATTACACATTAATTAATTCTACCGATGTTACTCAAGACGGAAGCCATTGTACTCAAAACCATGAAATACCGGGAAACCAGTGTGATTTCCGTTTTTTTCACCCGGGAAGAGGGGATGTTGACGGTTTTTGCCAACGGGGTGAGAAAAGATAAGGCCAGGATGCACGCTTCTTTGTTTCAGCCCCCCATGCTATTGGAAACCATTCTCTACTACAAGCCCAATGGCGATATGCATCGAATTAAAGAACTGAAATCCGGCGCGCCCTTATTTTCCCTTTTTGAGAATTTAAAAAAAACAGCCATCGTCCAATTTATGGCAGAACTCATTCAAAAATCTACGAGGGAAAAAGGGCCCAATCCCGCCCTTTTTGATTTTATTAAAAAGAGCTTAATGGAATTGGAGTCCACAGGAAAAATCAACTCTCTCTATCCGCTCCACTTTATGTTAAATCTCACTTCCTTTCTCGGAATTGGCCCGGACCTTCAACGGGAATCCAGCGGCTATTTCGATTTGCGGGAAGGTACTCTCGTCTCTGTTCAACCCACTCATTCTCATTATTTAGATGAAGAGTCTTCAGCTTTTTTGAAAATGATTTTCAATGTTTCTACCGGGGATTTAGATTTTATTAGGCTACCCGCGGAAACAAAAAGGGAACTTTTGAACCATTTGACCACCTACTACCTCATTCACATAGATGGGATGAAGCCTTTGAGAAGTCCGGAGATATTGAAGACTATTTTGTCCAAATAAACCAATAAATGACTTCCTGCGTATTATTATTCACATAGCTTACATTAAAGATAAAAATATTTATCTTTGCATCTCTTTGGTGTTGCAGTACACCACTGTTTAAATCTAACAAAAAGAAATGGATACCGCACTTTCATCCAAAATGGAATTTACTACTGGTAGATTGGACAAAGAAACCCTTATCTCACTCTACGAGGGCATGTTATTTCCGAGGTTAGTCGAAGAACGCATGCTCCTTCTACTCAGACAGGGAAAAATCAGCAAGTGGTTTAGCGGCATTGGCCAGGAGGCCATCTCTGTAGGGTGTACCCTGGCACTTCAACCAGAGGAATATATTTTTTCTATGCATCGCAATCTCGGAGTATTTACTTCCAGGCGGGTTCCCTTGGCAAAATTAATCGCTCAATGGCAGGGAAAATCGACCGGATTTACCAAAGGGAGAGACCGCTCCTTTCACTTCGGTACCAATGAACACCATATCGTAGGTATGATCAGTCACCTGGGGCCCCAACTGTCTTTAGCTGCGGGAGTGAGCTTGGCACATAAGCTCAAAGGGGAGCAAAAGGTGTCCCTGGCTTTTACCGGTGAGGGCGGTACCAGTGAAGGAGAATTCCACGAAGCACTCAATGTGGCAGCCGTTTGGGATTTGCCTGTAATTTTTGTAATTGAAAACAACGGATATGGATTGTCTACGCCTTCCGATTCACAATACAGATGCGAGCAGTTGGCAGACAGAGCCAGGGGTTATGGAATGGAAGGCCTCACAATTGACGGGAACAATATCCTCGAAGTTTATCAAACCATCTCGAGTCTGGCTGAAAAAATCCGGAAAAATCCGAAACCGGTTCTCGTGGAGTGTATGACTTTTAGAATGCGCGGCCATGAAGAGGCCTCAGGAACTAAATATGTTCCCGGTGAATTGTTTGATTTTTGGGAGAAAAAAGACCCCATCTCCACCTACGAAGAATTCCTGTTAAAGGAAAAGTTAGTCTCCGGGGATTACATCGAAAACAAAAGAAAAGAGCTTACTCAGTTCATCAAAGACGAAGTCGCTGAAGCTTTTTCGGAGCCGGATCCCGTAGCTGAGATTTTAAATGAACAAAAAGACATATTTCATACATTAGATTACAAATTGGAGCACCCCTCGGGCCAAACCAATGAAATTCGATTTATTGACGCCATATCGGAAGGGTTATTAGAATCTATGACCAGGCACGACAACCTGGTGTTGATGGGACAGGATATCGCCGACTACGGCGGTGTATTTAAAATCACCAATGGTTTCGTTAAACAGTTTGGAGGCGATCGGGTGAGAAATACCCCGCTTTGTGAGAGTTCCATATTGGGCATTGCGCTGGGACTTTCCATCAAGGGTTTCAAATCCATGGTGGAAATGCAATTCGCAGATTTTGTGAGTTGTGGTATGACCCAAATTGCCAACAACATCGCTAAATCGCACTACCGGTGGGGGCAAAAGGCAGATGTAGTAATTCGAATGCCCACCGGAGCGGGTACCGGTGCAGGGCCTTTTCACTCCCAGAGTAACGAGGCGTGGTTTACTCATATTCCGGGCCTGAAAATATTTTACCCCGCCACTCCACAGGATGCTAAAGGACTGTTGATCGCAGCCATTGAAGATCCAAACCCCGTTTTGTATTTTGAACACAAGGCTTTGTACCGAAAGGTTTCCGGCCCCGTATCTAAGGGCTACTTTCACGTTAAACCCGGTTTGGCGAGAATTCATCGGGAAGGAGATCGCCTCACCGTAATCACCTATGGTATGGGAGTATTCTGGGCAGAAGAGGCCCTGAATGAGCTGAATATAAGCGGAGACATTATCGACCTGCGGACTTTGGTGCCGCTGGATTACGAATCCATAGATCGGTCGGTTAAAAAGACAGGCAGGGTACTGGTACTCCATGAAGATACTCTTTTTGGCGGCATCGGTGGAGAAATATCTGCCTACATCAATGAGGAGTTATTTGAATACCTCGATGCACCCGTGATGCGTGCAGGTAGTCTGGACACCCCCGTTCCTTTTGCTCAAAACCTGGAGAAGCAATTTCTTCCGGTCAATAGATTGAGAGAAAAATTAAGTAAATTATTAAAATATTGATTATGTCAAAAGAAATGAAAATTGAAGACCTCATCGCCATTTCCGGATTGCCCGGTTTGTTTAAAATGGTCGCCAACAGGCCCAACGGGTTAATTGTAGAAAATCCGGCCGATGGAAAAAAGAGGTT
>JAGTVA010000018.1 GCA_018224445.1 Saprospiraceae bacterium | reverse complement strand
CTGCCAATTCGATGTGGCGCATCAATATTTCATCCAAAAGAACAAGTGCTTCACTCAATCTGCCATTATAGCACTGCTCCAATACTGCGGTCAACTCATTGGAGGTGCCGGCCGTGGCGCTGACAACCGCAATTTTATAGGACCGGTCGTCAATTAATATTTGCAAACACCGGTCTATATCGCTCACCGTTCCGACACTGGTTCCCCCAAATTTTGCAATTTTCATGTATTTAAATTTTACTATACTTTTTCTGTAGACGAGAACGTCCGTCTGGCCGCTTCGCGGTTTGCAAAGCTAAATGATAATTTTAGATTTTTATAGTAAATGGTGGTAGTCCTAGTCGTGTCGTCGTGGCAGAAGGTTTTCTGCCACGACTACGACGACTGATCAATTTTTTTTGATTTTTACTGGGTACATTTTATACGCTTAATATACCTAATTGAAGAAAGTTAAAGAAAAAAGCATTAAAAATGGCCCGATACAATCCGTTAATACATAACCGCCAATCTATACGCTTGCAAGGATATGATTATTCCAAACCTGGATTTTACTTTATTACATTAAATTGTTATCGACGGCAATTTCTTTTTGGCCATATTGTTAGCAAAAAACTATTCCTCAACGAGTCTGGAAGAATTGCACATAAATGCTGGTTAGAAATTCCCGAACATTTTCCAAAGGTTCGATTGCACGAATTTATAGTTATGCCCAATCACCTTCATGGCATTATTGAGATAACAAAAACTAACCACGAGGAAAACAATGAATCCGAGCTGTGCTTTGATGATTCCTTCGATGCCATTCGAAACCATTTTGATTCAAAAACCTCCCCTTCGTCTCAATGCCATCAATTTCAGTATGTAATCCCCAGATCCATTGCATCCATCGTACGCGGATACAAAATCGGAGTAACTAAATGGATGCGCAATAACACCGATATCCACCAGGTCTGGCAAAGGAATTACTACGAACATATCATCCGAAATAAAAAAAGCTATTTTAGGATCACTCGATACATTAGAAACAATCCGTCAAATTGGGATTCTTCTGAGTAAACAGATCAGTACGGTCGCGGTCGTGGCAGAAGATTTTCTGCCACGACCGCAGAAAACCTTCTGCCACGACTAAGCTAAAACCTATTTTTCCACTATCTTTACCCTGGATTCTTTACAAATCCGGCCCATTTTATTTAAAAAACTCGATACTCAACGACTACATAGGTATATAAAATGAAATTTTTTATTTTCGGTCTTGTTCTGTTATTTTTCACTTTGCACATAAGCGCAAAGGGCGACCATACTGCTTGCTTTTTACCGGAAATTGCAGCGGATGAAGAGAAACCTGGGTTCATTCAGGGCGAAACAAGTGAGAAGGATAAAGAGGTAGTTGGCCAAAAGAAGTTGAGCGAGGATTTTTTTTCGAATGGCAGCGGTACTCCCTCTTTGAGGTCTACTTCGTGCAATGAGACTCTAAGTGCCGGACCGGATCAAACTTTGTGCTGGCCGGGCGGATCTGTTCAGTTAGAGGGGTCCTTCAGTGGTAGTGAATATTTAAATGCAGAGTGGTCCCCTGCAGTGGGCCTGTCAGATCCCAATATTCTTCAACCGGTGGCCAATGTCGGCTCAACTACAACCTACACCCTCAATATTTCTGCACTATCCAATGAAAACCTGATAATCAACGGGGATTTTGAAATGGGTAATACCGGCTTTACGAGTGACTACACTTATGTTAACATAAGTTCGGGATGGCTGTATCCCGCTGCGTACTCTGTACATTCCAATCCTACGCTTGGAAATTCCTCCTTTGCATCATGTGGAGATCACACCAGTGGATCGGGAAATATGTTAATTGCCGATGGCGCTACCACTCCAGGCCAACAGGTTTGGTGTCAAACAGTAAGCGTTTTGCCCGATACCGACTATTTTTTTCAATTTTTTGTAACTACAGTTTTTTCTCCGGCACCAGCTAATATTGGAGCAACCTTTAACGGCATTCCGATAGGGTCTGTAAACGCCACGAGCACCACCTGTGAGTGGATGGAGTTTTCAGAAGTATGGAATTCAGGAGGAGTAAATAATGTGACCATTTGCCTGGAAAATTTGAACACTATTCATTTTGGCAATGATTTTGCTTTAGACGATATCTCCTTGACTGAAGTTTGTCAGTATTCCAACAGTGTAACAGTTACTGTGCTCGAAGAAATCAGGACTCAACAAGAATATGTGATTTGCCCGGGAGAATTTGTTGAAGTGGGTGGGCAGCAATTCTCCGAACCGGGGGAATTTGAGCTTACTCTCACCTCAGATCACGGCTGTGACAGTATTATCGATCTCCAAATTGATTTACTGGAAGTATTTGCTTTTATTGAAAATCCGGCACCCATTACTTGCGAAAATGAATTTGTTGTGCTCGATGGAAGTTTATCCATAGGTTCTGACTTTGAATGGTTCACCTTCGATGGATTGATCCATAGCGACCCTCTTGAGTCATCCATCACTGTTGGTGCCCCGGGAACCTATCAACTTCAAGTCACCGCCCATCAGAATGGACACAGTTGTCAGGATGTAGTTACTGTTTATGTTCCGATTGATACAGCCGGGTACGCGTTTCATATCGTTGAACCGGATCCCTTAAGTTGCAGCGACTCCATGGCTACGCTTCAGGCTGTGGCCCCCGGACTTCCGCCCACTGCAATCATTGAATGGGATTCAGAGAGCGGTGACATTGTCAGTGGATCCAATACCCTCACCCCAACGGTTCAGGGTGTAGGATTGTATGTACTCACCATAACCGACCCCAATAATGGGTGTTTCAATTCTCATTCGGTACAATTGGTCAGCGATACCTTAAAACCTGTTTTAGAGGCCGGTAATCTCAATTATATCACGTGCAGGGATTCACAGCTCGTTCTTTCAGTCCAGGTAGTTAGTCCCGACAGCAACTATGTATTTTCCTGGACGACGGATGAAGGGAATTTCGTAAATGGGGACACCACTCTGCAGCCCACTGTCGATGCAGCCGGTTGGTATTCGGTCACAGTTACGGATACTCTGAGTGGATGCGCAAGTGTAGCAGATATACAGGTAAGTGAAGATTTCTTTTTACCTCACATTGAGCTTCCGGCCACCGATACTTTTCCGTGTCTCGAAGACAGTCTGGCTTTATCTCTGATGGTGGTTCCGGATTCCAGTATTTATCAATTCTACTGGACCACAACAAATGGAGTTATTCTCAGCGGAAATCAAACGGCCCATCCGGTGGTAGGATCTGCGGGTGATTATACGTTGACCATTGAAAACAACAACAACGGGTGTTTGGATTCAGTCCAATTTGAAATCATTGAAGAGTGCCCTTGTATTGCCCGGTCCGGTGAGTTTCAGGTGGATCGATTGGAATTGTGCGAGGGAGAGGATATTGATCTGTCCGCTTTGAACCTGGAGGGCACAATAGGTGATGTGGATTTTGAGCTTTTTTATATTTTACACGATGGAAATGCCGATGTGATTGGGAATATTTTAGCGATTTCTCAGGGCGCGTCCATCGAATGGTCAGATGTTTTTGAGTCGGGTACGGAATATTTTATCGCGGCAGTGATCAGCACCCTTGAAAACGGGGAAATCAATTTTGATGAGCTGTGCATCAATTTTTCTGTGGGGATTCCGGTGATTTGGAATGCCGGGCCTGAGATTGAAATCAGCGGTTTGGCTGAAATTTGTTTGGATGAATCGCTTTTCCTGGTGGTTGAAAGCGTAGGTCCGTTTCCGTTTACCATTCAATTGACAAGCGGTACAGGCGAAACCATAGATACGGAAATAACCGAGGCCAATCAGTTGGTAAGCCTGCCTCAAATCATTGGAGAAACGAACTGGGTCATCTCCTTTGTGGAAAGCGAATGCGAAGCCACTTTTAGCGGCGAATTCACCTCCATCGTCACCCAAGCCCTGGAGCTTAACTTTTTATCTGCACCTTCACTTTGCAATAATGAAGTATTCGGTTCCACGTTTGATTTGAATGAATTGCATGTGGAGGAAAACATCGATGGAGTTTGGTTATTGGATGAAGTGGAAATAGCCGGAGGAGTAGTTGATTTTGATGGATGGGATGCTGGAGAATACGAAATAGTCTTTAGTACGGTGGGATTTGAAGATCCCTGCCCGGGCAGTAGCCAGACTCTATCGATAGAAGTCATAGAATGCAATTGTCCGGTGCCAGGCCTGCCTGAAACACTGTCCATCTGTTCGGACCATGTGGTTGTTGATTTGATGGATATATCTGATATGTCAGTCGCAGGTGAGTGGTCATTGCGCAATCCAATTGGAATATTCCCTGCTCCTGTGATTGAGGATGGGCTTTTGCATACAGCCTTGGATGTATCGGGAGTGTTTGAATTGGTATTTACACTGACTGACTCCCTGCCTGAGGAGTGTAGAACAGAATATATGGTCACCCTTGAAATAGAGGAATTCCAATCTGCAGGTCAGGCTCTATCGGAAATGGTCGGGCTGTGTAAAAACGAAATCGCGGAAATCCGCCTGTTTGATTTCATAGTGGATTTTTCAGAAGGGGGTGTTTGGTTGGATGAAAACCGGGAGGAGATGAGTGACATCCTCTATCTGTCTGATTTGAAAGCAGGGGTGAACATCTATTATTACTTGATTGAAGGCGAGGGACAGTGTAGTTCAGATGAAGTAGAAATAAGCATTGAGCTTTTGACCATACCCGAATACGATATCACAACCTATGACCCCGATTGTTACGGAGAAAGTAACGGTTCCATCCTGGTAGTGGATTTGGATCCAGATAACCCTGTCAGTACCATTGCATTAAATGGGGACATGGTAAACGAAGACGACCTGAATAATCTCCCCGCGGGTGTGTATTCACTGCAAATTACAGCTGCCAATGGATGCAGTGGGCCTGTGGAAGGGATAGAAATCACAGAGCCCATTGATTATTTTATCTCTCTGGGGGAAGATCTAGAGGCTCAGGTATTTGATGAGATATTGGTGTCGTTTGAAACCAACCTGCCCGATAGCCTGTGGGATAGGATCATTTGGTCAGACGATCAGGGGGTGATCGCTGAAAATACCAACGATATCACTTATTCAGTTGAGTCGGAGACGAGCATAAGTATCAGTCTGATGAGTGTGAATGGTTGTCTAATCGAAGATGAGATTCGAATAACCACTGTTGAGCAGGATATTTATATCCCCAATGTATTCAGGCCATCCAGTGCCATCAGTTCCAATGCCGTTTTCGGTCCTTTTGGCGTCGGGGCCATAGAGCGCGTCAGGAGTTTTCAGATATTCGATCGCTGGGGCAACCGGGTCCACGATGTGAGTAATATCAGCCCTGATGATCCACAACTATTCTGGGATGGAAAAATCAAAGAACAGGAAGCCGGTGCAGGGGTTTATGTCTACCAATTGATTTACACCGATCCGGCCGGGAAAGTGGTCGTCAAAATGGGGGATGTGTTATTGATCGGGATTTAGGATTTAGGCCATTTGAATCTACATCCTAAATCTTTCGGCCACATAAGTTTTACTTTAAATTTTTGGGTATGGAAGCCACAGGCACACTAAAATTTTAAATAATGAAATCAACGTTTTGACACGCTGAATAGGGGCAAACTAAATTAAATCCAAATAAAGGTCCATATTGGGATTATAGTAAAATCAATTTTGTCTAATTTACTCACCGCAAATCAGAGAGGCAGTCATAAATTAGATTGCTAAGCAGCTTTACTTAAATTTAACATTTTTAAATAACTTTAAAAATTTGGCATGAGTTAAAGCCATTAGGTTGGGTCAGCAATTTAAGCATTCGAATCCTAAAAAAACTTACAGACTCAAGGTGTCAATTCAGTTAAGTATATGCGATAACAGAAAAATGTATGATTTTTAAGTGGGTTAACATACAAGCAATTACATCCGTAGTGGTCACAATACCCTTTAATTCACCATTGTCGACAAAAGGTAGGGCGCGATATACTTCACTTGCAAAAACCTCCTCAACATCGCGAATTGGAGATGTTGTCGAAGACAGATACAGAGTGGTAGAGTCTGAAAATGAAAGTACTGTAACTGTACTTAATTATGACGATTCTGAAAGGCTTCTGAAAGGGCAAATTTGAGTTAAACTCTATATAGATCCAGATCGCCCGAAAGCTAATCCCAATAATCCCGATACCATTCTTTTTGAATTGGAGAATTTGAAGTGAGAATTGAAGAGTGAGTGGGTTATCACCCTCAATAATACAACAGGAATTTTAGAAAGAGGACAAAATTGGAGCGACCCCAATCCATAGAACTGCCTATCCGTGTCATCCAATCACCCCTAAAAATCCCCAATTCAGACCAAAGAAAAATAAAAGAGAGATAAAACCACAATCAACCCCTCTTTAAATTTTTCCAACAATATCCTCCACAATCAACTCCCCGTGATGTCTAGAATTTTCAATAAAATATTTATTGGTGATCATTCCGCCGCACATCACCCCCGCCAGATACATTCCCGGGACATTGGACTCTCTGTTTTCTTCCGAGCACTGAGGGATGCGGTCGGGCTGCTGATCCACCTCAATACCGCAGGAGGTTAAAAAGCGGAAATCGGGCACGTATCCGGTCATGGCGAGTACGAAATCGTTTTCAATAGAGAAACTTTTCCCTTTTTTGGCTAATTGGACGGTGTCTGGTTTAATTTCGAGCACCTCGGTTTCAAAGTGGGCTTTGATTGAGCCCTCTTTGATGCGGTTCTCTATATTGGGTTTGATCCAGTATTTCACTCTCGGATTAATGCTGTCTCCGCGTATGGCCATGGTGACCTCCGCCCCCTTCGTCCAGAGTTCCAGGGCGACGTCACAGGCCGAATTGGCCGCTCCAATGACCAGTACTTTTTGCTGAAAATAGGGGTGGGCATTGCGGTAGTAATGACTGACCTTTGGGAGGTCTTCTCCGGGAATGTTCATCTTTCTCGGCAGGTCGTAAAAGCCGGTGGACAATACCACCCGGGCGGCCTTATAGTCTCCCTTTTCTGTCCGAATGATAAAATTCCCCGCCTCGCCGGTTATACTTTTTACCGCATTGTACAAACTGAGTTTCAATTTCCAGTGCTCTGCCACCCTTCGGTAATACTCCAGCGATTCGTCCCTGGTGGGCTTTTCATTGTGTGAAATAAATGGGACATTCCCTATTTCCAAAAGTCGCGAGGTGGAAAAGAAGGTCATTTCGTCCGGAAAGTGGAAGAGGGAATTGACCAGACAGCCCTTGTCAAATATCAAATACGACAAATCCCTTTTCTCCAGAGCAATGCCCACACTCAATCCAATGGGTCCGGCTCCTATTACGGCAACATCAATACTTTTCATGGTCTGACCTTTTTTTGCTACAAAGTAAAAGAGAAAAGGAGGCCATTTGGTTTAAAATGATCGATATCCGTCTGCCCCTTTTGGTAGCATAAAAAAATCCAGTTATCTTTGGTGTGAGTTAAAAGCTTAAAGTTGGTTGTGGAGTAGTCAGGACTTTATTCCAAAGACTAATTTTTTCCTTTAAACTTTATACTTTAAACTTCGAAATATGAAATTAAGCCAAAAAGAGAAAAAGACCATAAAGGAAAAGATTCTGGCCACCCTTAAGGAGTTGGAGGTTCAGATTATTCAATTGGAGCAGGATACTCAACCCATAAGCCCTGAAAATTCGCTGGGCAGGGTGAGCAGAATGGACGCCATCAACAACAAAGGCGTGTCCGAGGCTGCCCTGAGAGGGAGAAAGGATAAATTGAATAAATTAAAAATTGCGCTGACCAAAGTCGGAGACGAAAAATTTGGAATCTGCGACCGGTGCGGCAACACCATTGCTCTGCCGAGGCTCATGTATATGCCGGAGAGTGACTTTTGCGTACACTGTGCAAGATAAGACCTAAAAACAACTGATCTTGGCCAAACCCAAAAAAATATACGTTTGTAATCAATGTGGAACGACCTATCCCAAATGGGCCGGGAAATGCAATGCCTGTGAGAGCTGGAACTCGATTACTGAAGAAGTGCTAGCCGACGAGGCACCCACCAAATTGGAAAAATACGGTGGTTCCGCAGGCAAGGTGACCTCCATCCCGTTGGAATTGTCTGCCATCGAGATGGGGGAAATGAAGCGAATATCCACCGGCGATGGCGAATTCGATCGCGTATTGGGCGGTGGGTTGGTGCCGGGGTCTCTGGTCTTGATAGGCGGAGAACCGGGCATAGGTAAATCCACTCTGCTGCTTAAGGTAGCCTTTACGGGGGACTTTAAAAACAAAGTGCTTTACGTTTCCGGTGAGGAGAGTGCTGAGCAGATCAAAATGCGGGCCAACCGCATGGGACTCGGAGACCGGGACGGATATATCCTGCCCGAAACCCGGCTGGACAGCATCATTAAAGTGAGTAAAAAAATCAAACCCGGCCTGATCATCATTGATTCTATCCAAACCATGACCTCCTCCTACCTCGAATCGGCAGCGGGAACCATTTCACAGGTGCGGGAGTGCGCAGGAGCACTTCAGCAATATGCCAAATCGAGGGGAATACCCATAATTCTGGTAGGGCACATCACCAAAGAGGGGTCCATTGCCGGTCCTAAGGTACTGGAGCACATCGTGGATACGGTCTTGAATTTCGAAGGCGACCGCAATTACGTGTACCGCATGCTGCGCACCCAAAAAAATAGATTCGGTTCGACGGACGAATTGGGAATATATGAGATGAATGCCGGGGGTCTGGATGCAGTGGAAAATCCATCCCGACTGCTGCTGAGGCAGAGCGACGAGGACCTGTCCGGTAGTGCGATTTCCGCAGCTATTGAAGGCGTTCGCCCGCTGTTGATAGAAACGCAGGCGCTGGTCAGTCCTGCCATTTATGGCACCCCGCAGCGATCGGCCACGGGTTTTGACCTGAGGAGACTGAGCATGTTGCTGGCGGTACTCGAAAAAAAGGGCGGGCATCAGTTCGGAACCAAGGACGTATTTCTCAACCTCGCCGGGGGAATTAAAATTTCCGACCCCTCGCTGGACTTATCGGTAGCTGCCGCACTGTTGAGCTCCCTCGAGGACATCCCCGTAGCAGAGCATATTTGTTTTTGCGGTGAAATCGGCCTGTCGGGAGAAGTCAGAGCAGTGAGTCGCATTGAGCAGCGCATTCAGGAAGCGGCCCGCCTGGGCTTTAAAAGCATGTATTACTCCCATTACAATGTCGTCAAAGGGCTGGAAGATCAAGCTGCTCTCAAACTTATTCCGCTGAAAAGAATAGAAGAATTGTACGGGAGCCTTTTTGTATAGAGTAAATCCCAGTTGTCACGATTTCCACTCCACCACTTTCCCCCTGCCGGCATCCAGCATGGATTTGGGTACAGACTCCGATATGAAGGCACCGAGAATGTCGATAATCCTCCTTTTGTTGAATGAGCGGGCGGTGGCCAGACTGACCTCTCTCAATGGTTTGACTCCCTCAATTCTCCTTATCTTTTTTCTTGAGGAGGGGGACATGGCGTGAACGGAAAGTTCAGGTAACAGGGTGAATCCGCCCTCAATATCTACCAGCCTTTTGAGGGTTTCCAGTGACCCGCTTTCGTAGCTTATGCTCCTGCTGTTGGTCTTGTTTCTCAGGGTGCAGAGGTTTAGAATCTGATCCCGAAAACAGTGGCCCTCCCCGAGAATCCAGAGGTCTTCAGATTGAAGCTGGAGAACGTCTATCTCACTTTCTTCCATCAGCGGGTGTTTGGCATTGAGGTAGACCATGATCTCTTCATAAAAAAGGGGTTGAAGGTGCACCTGGCTGTTTAATACCGGACCTACGAGCAGTCCTACATCGATTCGGTCGCGCTTGAGTTCGTCAATGATAGACAAAGTCAATAGCTCTTCTACCCGGATTTTTAAACCCGGGAATTGCTGTGCAAATTCACCGATAAAGGCGGGCACGAGATAAGGAGCTAAAGTGGGGATAACTCCAATGGTAATTTCTCCCTGAATGTCTTCTTTGATGAGGTCAACCTCCTCGAGGAGTTGGTCCATTTCCCGCAAAACTCTTCGGGCCCGGGCTAAGAAAATTTCACCTGAGGCAGTGGGAATCAATGGGTTTTTCGACCGGTCAAAAATGACCAGGTCGAGGGATTCCTCCAGTTTTTTAAGCTGGATGCTGAGGGTCGGTTGGGTGATGTGACAGAATTCGGCCGCGCGGGAAAAATTTCTGATGTTGTCGAGCGCTGTGGCGTATTTTAATTGCACGAGAGAAACGGAGTCTTTGTTCATATTTTTATATATTT
>JAGTVA010000017.1 GCA_018224445.1 Saprospiraceae bacterium | reverse complement strand
GAGAAAAAAAGTGAGGTTAAATGTCAGTTTGTCTGACGACATCGATCCAACCTTTGTTGAAATGACACTGCTGGTGGATGAGAAGACAGTAATTCCGCTGATTCAGCAAGGTAGAAACTTTGTCCTTCCCCAAACCGATTTTCATTTACTACCCGGTCAATCAGCGGTGGTTTCAATAAAGGGCCCCGAGGGATTTGCCGGAAATCTTCCAATTTGGACCCAATTGCAATTGTTGGTCAGAAACAACATTCCCCTGTGGTTTATTTTCGGAGTGGTACTTTTTTTGTATTTTCTGTGGAACAAAATAGGTCGTAATAGAAGCGAGGCGGTGGTAGTGCAATATTATCCACCCAAGACCATCACTTCTGCTGAAGCTGGATTACTGTGGGACGACAAACTCCATCGGAAAGACCTTATTTCACTTATTTATTATTGGGCAGGTCGGGGCTATTTGGAAGTAGAGGAAATAAAAGAGGGTAAAAAACCGGATTACATCCTCAGGAAACTCAAAGATTTACCCAAAGATGCCAAGCTGTTTGAAAAAACATTTTTTAAGGGGCTGTTTGAGAAAGATGAAGTGAAAATAAGTAGTTTGAGATCAAAATTTGCCTATACCATGCGTCTGGCCCACAAGGACCTGATGAAGCACAGTAAGGTCAATGATTTTTATGTCCCGGGTTCCAGGGGGTTTGGTTGCGGTTTATCGGTATTTGGAATAATCCTGCTGTTCCTGGGAGTATTTGGTTTGGGTGTTTCATTTTTTACGGGTCATTGGTCCTATGGGGTAGCGCCGATTGTCATAGGTGCGTCCATGGTGTATTTCGGCAGAATAATGCCCAAGAAAGGGCCTTTTGGGTTTAAGAAATATCAAAAAATATTGGGATTTAGAGAATTTGTCCATTCTGCGGAAATTGACCGCATTAAAGTCTTGTACAAAGAAAACCCCGGGTACTTTGATGAGACCATAGCCTATGCTATTGTTTTTGGCCTGGGCAAACAATGGGCGGAGAAATTTGATGGGTTGATGATGGAGCCACCGAGTTGGTACAAAGGACACGACAGTTCGCAACCATTTACTACCATTTACTTTACAAATTCTCTCATCAGGAGTATGCACAGGATGAATTACGATTTGAGTGTGCCAGCTTCAACTTCTTCGGGTGGTTCATCCTCCTGGGGCGGTGGTGGTGGAGGTAGCTTTGGCGGTGGATTCAGTTCCGGCGGTGGATTTGGAGGCGGTGGCGGATCCAGTTGGTAGGATATTTAACTGGATTGGCAAATTTTACATTTTCCATACAAATTCAGGGAGTGGTGGGTCACGCTGAAATTAAAAACGTCGCTCACGATATCTTTTATCTGTTGGATTCTCGGATCGCAGAATTCAATCACCTTCCCGCATTCCTGGCATACTAAATGGTCGTGTTGTTTGAAACCGTAGGACTTCTCGTATTGAGTGAGGTTTTTTCCGAAGTTCAATTTTTTTACTAAATCACAATCCACAAGTATTTCGAGTGTATTGTAGACTGTAGCCCTACTCACCCGGTAATTCTGATTCTTCATATGTACGTAAAGAGCTTCCGCATCGAAGTGGTCCTTTCGGCTATAAATTTCTTCCAATATGGCAAACCGCTCCGGTGTTTTTCGGTAGCTGTTGTCCTCCAAAAAAGCGGTGAACTTGGTTTTTACAATACTCAGGACTGAATCGTCCTGTTTGCTATCCTTAAGAGAATTCATCGGTAATATTTTCTACTTATTGAAAGTTTTCAGCAGCTCTATTGTCAAGTAAGCATACTTTAGCAGGCCAAAATCCTGGCCTTTCCTGTAGTTTATGCCTTGAAAAAAATATCCCGGCGACTTAACCGACACTTTCCACTTGACTTTACATCGGGCACGCGCAGTGTTGTAGTGTTAAACCCAATGTAAACAGTATTCTCAGTATTTTTATATATAAGCGAATATATGAAAAAAATGCTAAAGAAGTATTATTTCTCTCTGATAACGTTAGAAATGCCACTAAGGTTTTTTAAGGTATTTATCGCGGAATTCACCTGGTTCTTATTCATTACCAAAATATCCATTTTTCCTTCGAAATACCCTCCCTGACCCTCGATATTAAAAGACCGGATATTCAATCCCAACTTATTGGAAACGGTATCCGTAAGTCTCTGAATAACTCCGGGACCATCATCCACTCCGGTAATGAGAAGATTTACCACAAAAGATGAACTTTCCTGATCTACCCACTCTGCCTTCATAATTCTGTAACCGTAATTGGCCATTAAGTGAGTTCCATTAGGACAATTGGTACGGTGAATTTTAAGTCCCGCTCCCGCAGTAAAAAAGGCAAAAATCGGATCCCCTTGTACGGGATTGCAACAGGTGGCCAGGCTGTATTCGTATTGATCCGCAGGTTCACCGTTGACCAGAATTTTACTTTTATTGAACTTTAACCCGTCCCTGGAAGGGTCTGAAGGGGCCTGCTCTCCGGTATCCAATTTGGATTTTTCAGACTCTTTGGTCTTCTTTAATATCAATTCGTGGTTATGGACCTTGTATTTTTTGAATTCTGAGAAATCGAATTTTCCAATCGAAATATCGTAAAACAGCTCAGGGTGGTTTTGATAGTTGTAATCCCTGACCAGGGTTTCAACCCCGGAGTCAAAATCGACTTTCAAGTGTTTGAGTTTTCGTTCCAGAGACTCTTTTCCGATTTCCCCCTGCTTCCTTTTTTCCTCTTTTAGAGAGGACCTTATTTTTGATTTGGCTTTGCCGGTAATGACCATTTTTAGCCAATCGTCTTTGGGTTTTTGGTTTTTGGAAATGGTCACATGGACCTGATCTCCATTTTTCAACTCGTAACCCATGGGGACCAATTTGTTGTTTACTTTTATTGCGGTGGCGTGATACCCAATATCGGTGTGAATACTGAAGGCAAAATCCAAAGCAGTAGCTCCTTTCGGCAATATTTTCATTTCACCTTTTGGAGTGTATACATAAACCTCTTCCTTAAACAAATTGGTTTTAAAATCACTTAAAAATTCCACCGGATCTCCGTGTTCATCGTCTTCCAGAATATCCCTGACACTGTCGAGCCACATTTCGTAGACATCTCTCTGGTCCTTAACTCCCTTGTATTTCCAATGAGCTGCAAATCCTCTTTCTGCAATTTCATCCATTCGCTCACTCCTAATCTGTATCTCCACATACCTTCCTTTGGGTCCGACTACTGTGGTGTGAAGAGATTCATATCCATTGGATTTCGGCGTTGTAATCCAATCCTTGAGTCTCTCGGGTATGGGGGAATGCACGTCCGTAACAAGAGAGTATATCTGCCAACATATATTTTTTTCTATTTCCGGTGGCACATCCACAATTATCCTAATGGCAAAAAGGTCGTAAATTTCTTCAAAAGAGACATTTTTAGTTTGAATTTTATTCCATATTGAAGAAATGGACTTAGGTCTTCCGGTAATGCGGTAGGGTACGTTGAGGGCTTCCAATTTGGCTTTCATCGGGCGAATGAATTCCTGGATGTACCTCTGCCTTTGCTTTTTAGAATCCTTGAGTTTGTCCTTGATTTCATCGTAAACCTCGGGGTTGGTAATTTCAAAACACCGGTCATTGAACTCCAACCGGATATTGTACAAACCCAATCGATGTGCGAGGGGAGAATAAATATAGTTGGTTTCAGCAGCTATTTTCAACTGCTTATCGTGGGGCATAGAACCGATGGTCCTCAGGTTGTGCAGTCGATCGGCCATTTTAATTAAAACGACGCGGACGTCCTCAATAAGGGTGGATACCACCTTTCTGAAATTTTCTGCCTGGGGGCTGTTGTAGCTGTAGGTACCATCCAATTTGGTCAAACCGTCTACTATGCTCCCGATTTTATCCCCAAATTCCTCTTTAATTTCCTCAATGGTTACCGGAGTATCTTCAACTACATCGTGTAAGAGGGCCGATACAATTGCTGTCGGTCCAAGTCCAATTTCCTTTGCGCAGATATTGGCCACTTCAATGGGGTGAAGAACATAGGGTTCACCTGACTTCCTCCTTTGGTTGGAGTGGGCATCTACAGCGATTTCAAAAGCCTTGCGAATATTGACCTTATCCCTTGGGGTGACTTCCGCCTTGATGGACCTGAGCATGCGTCTGAACGCTTTCTTGATCTCGGCGATCTCCTCCTTAACAATGGGTTCTACTTGTGACATTCTATCTATCATTAATATACGTTAACAATGATATAACAAAAATAGGTCCAAAAATGTCTTTCTAACACCAAAAAATTTTAAATAAAGTAATGTTTGAAATTTGAAAATATAAATCTATCTTTGCGGTTCTTTAATAGAAAGGGGTTGGAATAATCGGTTTCGATCTAATTTACATGCGGGTGTGGCGGAATTGGTAGACGCGCTAGACTTAGGATCTAGTGCCGTAAGGCGTGGGGGTTCGAGTCCCTCCACCCGCACTTTTCTTTTTGACATGTTTCTTGTCAACTTCCATTATAAAACATACTTCTTTTATGCAAATTAATACAGAGAGAGTTGGACCCAACACGGAGAGAATAGTGGTTCAAATTGAATCCCGGGAATATGAAAAGGACTACAAGGGGGAATTAAAAAAAGCTGCGGGTAAGTCCAGTTTTAAAGGATTCAGGAAGGGAAAGGTTCCACTGGGCTTTGTAGAAAAAACTCAGGGACAATCCATCCTCTACAATTTGATTTACAACAAATTGAATGAGGCGATGAAAGAACACCTGAGGGAATCAAAAGAAAACTATTTATTTGACCCCCTTCCTGCTGAGGAGCAAAAAGCCTACACCTTTGAACCCGCCGATAAAGAAGACTTTCAATTCGTTTTTGATATTTTGGTCGCTCCTCCTCTCGACTCTTTTGTCGGCTGGTCGACTGACAACGAATACACCGACTACAAACTCGAGGTGAACGAAGAGCAGATCGATGAAAAAGTAGTTGAATTTCAACGGGCACACAGCGAATTGATCGATCTTGAAAAAGTGGAGGAAAACGAGGACAAGACAGGGGTGAAATTTGAGGTAGTTGTACCCGAATTAGGCGACAGGCCCACTGCGGAGGTGAATATTAAATTTTTGATGGAAGAGTTAAACGATTCCTTTCGCGAAAAACTGGTGGGAGCAGTGCCCGGAGATGAGTTTGAGGGAACGATCAATGAATTTGTCAAATCCGAATTCAGCAATAATTTTGAAACTACTTACCTGACAGTAATCCGGGAGCAAAGTGATGAGGAGATTGAAGAAATCGAGGTGGATTCTGATTTTTACGACACTAAGATGAAATGGGCTCTGGAAGAAATAAGCGGAGTGAAATGGCCTGAAATTGACGACGAATTCCTTAAAAAAGTCAGTGGTACCGGAGAATTGATCAAGGACGAGGAAGAATTTAGAGAAAAATTGAAGGAACTCATAGCACGTGATTACACAGGAGTCTCCAGGTCCATTATTATCAAACATTTGAGGGAGCGAATTATTGAGAATAACCAGGTGGATATTCCAGAAAAATTTCTCAAAGAATTTGTCCAAAAGGCTAAAGAATCTCCGGTGGATGAAAAAATGAAAAAGGACACAATATGGTCCATTTTTGCCACCACTTTGGCCAAGGAAAAAGACATCAATATCACAGAGGAAGACCTCAAAACCTTTTTTGCCAACCAGGTCATTAGTTGGATGCAGGGGCAGGGCGACCAATCGCTTGTGATGAGTATGGTAGAGCGCCTGATGCAGGATGAAAGTGCCAAGTCCAATGCCGTAGATAATATATTTACAGGCAAACTTTCAGAGGTGGTTTATAATTCAGTGCCCAAAAAAGAAGTTTTACTATCTGCAGAGGATTTTGATGAATTAATTGAAAAGACCTTCCCCAAGGCAGAAAATGAAGAGGAGTAAATAATTGAACAGTATTTGAATATCTACATCTTTTTTGTTTTTTTTGTGTTACAAAAGCAGTTTAAAAATACACGTCTATGTTTGATAAAAACGAATTTAAAAAATACGCGGTTTCTCACCTCGGAATGAGCGGAAATGCACTGGATCAGTACATGGCTCATTCAGGTGCAAATATCGGTAATTTCACCCCTCATGTCATCGAAGAAAGGAGAATGAATGTGGTGGGAATGGATGTTTTTTCACGTCTGATGATGGATCGCATTATTTTTCTCGGTGTACCCATCAACGATTACGTTGCCAATGTGGTCCAGGCACAACTTTTGTTTTTAGAGTCTGCAGATGCCAAACGCGACATACAGGTTTTTATCAACAGTCCGGGAGGTTCTGTAATTGCAGGGCTCGGCATCTATGATACCATGCAGTATGTGGCTCCCGATGTAGGAACCATATGTACCGGTCTCGCCGCATCTATGGGGGCGGTGTTGTTGGCTGCCGGTGCCGAATCCAAGCGCACCTGTCTGCCTCACAGCAGGGTGATGATCCACCAGCCATTGGGTGGAATGCAAGGGCAGGTAAGCGATATGGAAATCTATTACAAATTGGTAAAAGAACAACAAAAAGCCCTGTATGAGATATTGGTTAAACACACCGATCAGGAATACGATAAGATTGTGGAAGATTGCGATAGGGACAACTGGATGACCGCGGAGGAGGCAAAAGACTACGGACTCGTGGATGAGGTATTGAGTAGGCCGGGTATCGCCAACAAGCCACCGGAGAAAAAATAATTGAAAATTACCTGAAGAATAGAGTGTCAATAACCCTAAACTAATTTACTCGATAGCATGGTAAAGTGTTCATTTTGTGGAAGAAAGAAGTCCGAAACCCTGATGTTGGTGGCCGGTATAGACGGGCATATATGCGAACTTTGCATTGAGCAGGCCTATGATATCGTCCAGCAGGAAGTAGATCAACACGTTCATTCCGGAGAATCTGAGGAAATTGATTTTTCAAAATTTACTCCCCATAAATTAAAGGATCACCTGGACACTTATGTGATCGGTCAGGAATCCGCTAAGCGGTTTTTGTCAGTAGCCGTCTACAACCACTTTAAAAGATTGGGATCCCCTACAGACGACGAAGTGGTGATTGAAAAATCAAATATTATATTGGTCGGGAAAACAGGTACAGGTAAAACTCTTTTGGCCAAAACTATTGCGCGATTCCTGGAAGTTCCTTTTGCTATTGTGGATGCTACGGTATTTACTGAAGCGGGCTATGTGGGAGAAGATGTGGAAAGTATGTTGAGTCGGTTGCTCCAGGCTGCCGATTACGACGTTGAGGCAGCTCAAAGAGGAATTGTGTATATCGATGAAATAGACAAAGTAGCCAGAAAAAGTGACAATCCATCCATCACGCGAGATGTATCCGGGGAAGGAGTGCAGCAGGGTTTGTTGAAGATGCTGGAAGGAACAGAAGTCAATGTGCCGCCCCAGGGGGGGAGAAAACATCCCGAACAGAAAATGATTACAGTGGATACCAACAACATCCTTTTTATTTGCGGAGGGGCTTTTGACGGAGTAGAAAATCACATAGCCAAAAGACTGAATACCCAGGTTATTGGATTTGCCAAAAAAGACGAGCAAAAAATAGACCGAGACAATTTACTCAATTACATCACTCACCAGGATTTGAAATCCTTCGGACTTATTCCCGAGTTGCTTGGTCGCCTGCCGGTGCTTACCCATCTACAGGAATTGGATGCCTATACGCTCAAAAGAATACTCACCGAACCCAAAAATGCACTGATTAAACAGTACACCAAACTGTTTTCAATGGAGGGAATTCATTTGCACTTTACAGACGGAGCCCTGGAATTTATTGCCCAAACGGCCATTGACTACAAATTGGGTGCAAGGGGACTGAGATCTATCTGCGAGGCCCTTTTGACTGACGCCATGTTCGATTTACCGGAACAAGCGGAATTAAAGGAATTCAGAGTCGATAAAAAATTCGTTCAGGACAAATTGAGCAGTTCTAGCCTGATCAGCTCTGCCGCCTGATGCCATTGAGTTGATTTTTGTCTCTTTCTCATCGTTGCCTTCTAAAGCCCTTTAGCTAGATCAGAGACCACCCCAGGCATCGATTATACGGTGGTAAGGTGGTCCCTGAGTATTTTGCCGCAGGACTCTCGAAACCCGGGAATTTATCCCTATAATTACATCCACTATACAGGTACTAAGGCCTTATTCCACTCGGTCAATTCCCTTTGCGTCTTATGCGCCCTGGCGAGAAACCAAAAAAAGCTAATCTTGAATTAAAAGTTAAAATCAATTTTGACACTTTCTCTTTCCTGAAATTTGGCGGACTGGCATAATAAAGGCTGATAATCAACTTCTCTCAAATTCTAACTTCCGAAAACTTCAAAAAAAATGTCATGTAACTTATGAGAAATTGTAAAAAAATTATGATAAAAAAAAATTACCATTGTAGCAAAATGGAATACGGTGGTATTAAATACAAAATAAAAATTTAAAAATAAATTTACAGCAGAAGTAAATTCTATTTCTCCTGGTAATCCGAACAGATAATAAAAATTTATATAAATAAATTTACATTATCAGCAGTATTTTTCTATCTTGCCCTCATTGTTAATCTAAATCTACTATTATGAATGCAATTTTAAAATAGGTAGGTATTTATTTGCTATTCCAATGTTTATTTTTGGTATTTTTCACTTTATGAATGCCAGTGCAATGGCGGGGATGGTTCCCCTTCCCGGAGGAGTGTTTTGGGTGTATTTAACCGGGGCGGGATTTATTCTTGCGGCCATCAGTATCGTTATAAGAAAGTACGATCAGCTGGCATGTCTCCTGCTCGGTATTATGTTGCTCATTTTTGCATTGGCGATTCACCTTGGAGGGGCCATAGATGGAGATCAAAACTCAACCACACAGTTTCTTAAAGACGTAGCCCTCGCAGGTGGTGCTTTTGCTTATGGTTTACTCGCTTCCCCATCCGATGAATTGTAGCTTCGGAATTAGAACCCTATGAGAATGTCCTTTTTTACTATTTTTGCCGAATGAGATATTTCGGAAGGGTAGCCTTTAATGGATTTAACTACGTGGGTTGGCAATCTCAGCCCAACGGTAAAACTGTGCAAGAACAGATAGAAGGCGGTCTGTCTATATTGCTCAGATCGAACGTAAAAATTGTCGGTTGCGGACGCACCGATGCGGGTGTGCACGCCTCCAGGTATTATTTTCACTTTGATTCCGATGAAATTGAGAATTCGCACCTCTTTCTGCGGAGCATAAACGGAATTTTAGCCGAGGACATTTCTTTTTTAGAATTACTGCCTGTTTCCGCAGAATCTCATGCCCGCTACGATGCTGAACTTAGGACCTACCGCTATTATCTCTCCGGCAAGAGCGACCCGTTCCGGACTGAAAGCTTGTTCCACTACAAATTGCTTTTTAAAACCGAACTTAAAAAAGTTAGGGAAACCGCAGAGTGCATCGCTTCCTTCGACGAGTTTTTTCCATTTACAAAAACCAATACTCAAACTTCCCACTACCTCTGTCGGGTAGAGTCGGTAAAGTGGATTGAGTTATCCGAAAATTATTGGGTCTTTGAGATTTCCGCCAATCGCTTTTTAAGGGGAATGGTCAGGTTAATTGTGGGAAGTTGCCTGCAGGTGGGCACTGGTAAACTCGATTTATCGGACATCGAATACGCTTGTCAGCACCAAAAGCGCCTGGCACACGCCTGGAGCGTGCCCGGGCATGGGTTGTATCTCACCGATATCAGATACCCCTATATCAAATCAGTTGAAGACAGTTATTTTTTCGAGCCATTTGGACCACTTACCGGGCATATCTGACGAATTGATTTCCCAGTATACATATTCTTCTGCTCCGAGGTCCAGGGCTATTTGTCTATCCCCAGGAAAAAATTCAAACATCATGGGTTTGTTTTGATGTAAATTGAAGAGGTGGTCGTACAATCTGTAAATGGCTTTGAGCTCTTTTCCCTTTTTGTTTTGAGCGGAGAGCAACACTTTGATCTTTTTGAGGTGGTAGGTGATGACGAGCAGAGCTACAGGCTTTTGATTTTCGTCTAAAATAACGTTACTCACCAGCGTTCCGCGATGTAGCAAATTGTAAAAAACCCTCATGGCTTCGTGTTCTCCGTAGGGCAATTGTCCTGTACTTTTACAAAAATCGACAATTTCTTCGGGCTTCATCATCACTTGAAAAAAATACCCTGGGGGCATATCGGTTTGAATGAGGTCGGGTATTCCATCTGCGTAGGCTGCGCGCAAAGTTTGAAGTGGTTTGTTTAAAAGTATTCTTTGAGCGAGGAATTGATTGGATGGGTGAGGGAAGTCAGGGGGAAGGACATTCATTTCGTTTAACTTCATATGCATTCCCGCAACTTCCGGAAGGTATTCGAGCATGGAAACTATGCGCTTTCTAGAGAGTATGTGAATGGATTGGATGCCTATTTTTCCCAATAGAGGAGGGTGATATAGTACTTTTCTACCCCAAACATCTCTTTTGAAAAAAAGGGGCAGGACAGATTCGTAATCTCCCTCAATTACTGCATCCCATTCCTTAACCACTGCCTTTAGCCACCAGTAGTAACCGCTGACTTCACTATTCACTGCATAATGGACACAACTGTTCCACTTCACCTTGTCGATTTCATTAAAGGGCACGTATTGTATATCCAAATCAAAATAGTTTGAAAAGTAAAACTCATCCTCAGTGAAAGGGTTCACCAAAGAGACCGATGGAGGTGAATTAAAATGGGCAGAATGGATAAGTGCGTTTTATCGCCTTGTTATTCCACTTCGTAAAACATTGGCCGGTCTCTCATAAAGTGCAGAACCATATCTCTGATTTGATTGGCAAGGCGTGCGTTGTCCGGAGAGGAGAGTACCTGATCTATCCAGTGCACGATTTGCCTGCACTCTTCTGATTTGAGCCCTCTGGTAGTCATGGCGGCCGTCCCGAGTCTTATTCCCGAGGTAACCGTCGGAGGTTCAGTGTCGTAGGGGACCATATTTTTATTGGTGGTTATTCCGGCTCGTTGAAGGGCTTGTTCAGCTGCGATTCCGGAAATATTTTTCGATCGCAGGTCAATTAAAAGCAAATGATTGTCGGTGCCGCCAGATACGATTTTATAACCCAATTGGCTGAATTCATCTGCCATGGCTCTCGCATTCTTAATGACCTGTTGGATGTAGTCCTTAAAAGCGGGAAGACTCGCCTGTCTGAAAGCCACTGCTTTGGCTGCAATTACATGTTCCAGGGGCCCTCCCTGAGTCCCCGGAAAAACCCCACTATTGAGCAGGCCTGGCATTTTTTTCAACTCCCCGTATTTATTGATTATACCCAGTGAATTTCCATCCATTTTATTACTCATAATGATTCCACCACGTGGGCCTCTAAGCGTTTTGTGAGTGGTGCTGGTTACTGCATCGCAGTGAGGCAGCGGGTCGTTCAAAAATCCGGCTGCTATTAGCCCCGCCGGATGGGCAATGTCGGCGAGTAGGGCCGCACCAACCTCATCTGCTATACTCCTGAATTCCATGTAATCCCAATCTCTGGAGTAGGCACTTGCACCACAAATTATGAGTTTGGGCTTTTCTTCATGGGCAATTTCTCTCACGTCTTCCATGGCAATTATCCCCGTATCTTCATTTACGCCATAAAAGACCGGTTGGTAAAGTTTACCTGAAAAATTCACCGGGGACCCGTGAGTGAGATGTCCACCGTGAGCCAAGTCAAACCCCAAGACTTTATCGCCCGGTTTTAAAAGGGAGAGATAAACGGCGGCATTGGCTTGGGAGCCACTGTGTGGTTGTACATTGGCGTATTTGGCCCCGAAGAGCTCCTTCAATCTGTCAATGGCGAGTTGCTCGATCAAATCGACGATCTCACAACCTCCGTAGTAGCGCTTTCCCGGATAGCCCTCGGCGTATTTATTGGTCAGGCAGCTGCCCACTGCAGTCAATACCTCCGGATGTACAAAATTTTCAGAAGCTATGAGTTCTATTCCCTCGATTTGCCGCTTCGCTTCGCGGCCGATTAATGTAAATATTTCTTTGTCTTTGTATTCTCCCTGCATGGATTATTTTTTCGCTAAGCTATAAAATAGTTTTGAAATACACTATAGGGAAATCCATTTTCTGGATCAGGATTTTGATTTTTACAAGCCATGGGCATTCACTTTTAATCCATTTAAACTGGGTTTTTTTTAATATTTAAGCTTTGCGTATAAATATTGAAGTAGGATTGAGATAAATATTTTACAAGAATGGTCTTCAAGGAGTTGGGGTTTAAACCCGAATTTTTTAAAATTTTTTCCCTGACCACCGGCTCTGACTTTTTTTTACATAAGAGACAATAAATTGCCTTTGATCAGTAGCCTGTCAGCTAGCTGTTGCGGTTCAGAAAATTTTAGATTTCTTTGTTTGAAGGTCTCCCTGACTGGCTAACCCGCCCTCTTCGAGGTTCCTTCCCTTGAATGTCCCCCGGACATTCAGTCTGACGGGATCGGTCAGTCACCCTTCGGGATCGTTCGCTCATCTTTTGTCTAGATATACCAACGAATTGCCGCGCCCCCAACTTGTTGGTGAGTGGCAATGACAAAAAGTAACATAAAAAAAATGAAAATCATTTAACAGCACTTCAAATTATATCATTTGAAAGTTATGATTTCATTGGATATAAAAGGAGGCAGTATTTAACTGATTCGAAAAAAATTGCATAATTTATTTTATTAATTGTGAGATTATTATGTCATGATTTTTGAATTTAAAAATCATTGGATTTAAGAAATATATTAATTGAGAAACTCAGATTATTAACCAATGAGGAAGTGTTATACCGCAGGAATTAGAGAGGTATTTCCATTAGGTACCATTTACAAGTTTTATTTAATATTTAGTGAAAAAGAAAAATTATAAATGAGGTTGGAATATAATTTTGTCCAAAACCCTATTTTTTAGGATATGATAAATAGTACTTAACTACCTGTCCTGAACTCACCAGCTGATTGGGAAAATCGGAGTAGGGGATGACCTGGCCGTCCTTCTTAAGGATCAGTATTTCATCCCTTTGGATTCGATAGGCAGTATTGCTTTCCTGTCCCTCTAATACCAGATATTTTGCCTCCTCTCTGGTCAAATTTAAATCACTCATGACTTCAGTTAATCTGGACTCAATCAGGTCAGGGTTTGACGGCAAATCGGTAAGTTCTATTTTAAACAAGTTTCTGTTTAAAATTCGGGAGGCCAGTTCACTGGTGATAAAATCCTCTTTCCAACGGCTTGAAACTTTGAGGGAGTACAAGACATTGATGTCGTCCAATTGCAAATAATCGTCCAGCCAGATTTGGGGATTGGATTCTTCAGTACGGGTATTTAACAAGGTAAAGAGATGCGGACAAATGGGAGGTTTGGCACCCCCTTGAATAAGGTATTTCAACCTTTTGATCCAGGAGAGTAGCATTTTCTCAGCGGCCACGGCTGTTTTGTGTAAATACACCTGCCAGTACATCAGTTTTCTCGCTGTCAAAAATTTCTCGAGTGAATAGATTCCCTTTTCTTCTAATACCAATTGCTGTTGAGAAGTATTCATCATTAGGATGATTCGGTCGTAACTGATTACTCCCTCTGCTACTCCGGTGTAAAAACTGTCCCTGCTGAGGTAATCCATGCGGTCCACATCCAGCTGGCTGGCAACCAATTGATTGAGAAATGGTTTGTGGTACCTCCCCTCAAATATCTGCAGCGCAATACCCAGTTTGCCCTCAAACTCCTCATCGAGATTTTGAATTAATATTTTGGTGATTTTTTCGTGGGAAAAAGGCAAAAGGTGGCCTTCCAGCGCATGAGAAAAGGGGCCGTGGCCCAAGTCGTGCAATAAAATAGCTAAGCAGGCTCCTTCTTTTTCTTCCTCGCTTAATTCACTTCCTTTAGATTCCAGTACACTCAGTGCTTTTTGCATGAGATGAAATGCGCCCATTACGTGGTGGAATCGGGTGTGAACCGCCCCGGGATAAACCAGCGGAGAGCAACCCAATTGGGATATTCTCCTCAATCGCTGTACCATTGGGTGGTCCAGAATTTCCAGAAAGAGACCTCTGGGAACAGTGATAAACCCGTATATGGGGTCGTTGATAATTTTGTAAGATTTCATTCGGCTCAGCTTAAAGCATTTTCAAAAAATAACTTGACAATGCAAGGGGACTGTCTGCACTATTCTGATAAAATAGGTCGTTGTATAATCAATTGTATGGTAAAGGTAAATACTTGTTTAATCCTATACTAAAAAAAGTGTGATTTACCTGAAGTTGTCTTTTTATTTTTACAAAAACTTTTAAATGAGCGAAATAAATATACTGTGGGCAGACGATGAAATTGATATGCTCAAACCACTCCGTATTTTTCTTGAAAAAAAAGGTTATCGCGTTCACATGGTTTCCAATGGATACGACGCGATAGAATTGCTGAAGGAGAACGGAAAGATAGATTTAGTATTTCTGGACGAATCGATGCCTGGACTGAGCGGTTTGGAAACTCTGTCGCAAATTAAAGATTTTCGCTCCGATATTCCGGTGGTTATGATTACCAAAAACGAGGCTGAAACCATAATGGATGAAGCCATTGGTTCTCAGATAGCCGACTACCTGATCAAACCGGTAAACCCGCATCAGATTCTGTTGAGTTTGAAGAAAATTATCGACAACAAGAGATTGGTCGGTGAAAAAACCAATTCGGACTACCAGCAGGAGTTTCGCAATTTATTAATGGAAATCAACAGCGGCCCCGATTTAGACGGTTGGGTAGACATCTATAAAAAACTGGTAAGCTGGGAATTGAAATTAGGTGGTTCTCAGTCTGAGCAGATGATGGATATTTTGGCTATGCAAAAAAAAGAGGCCAACGCAGAGTGGTCAAAATACGTCTCCAAAAATTACATGGACTGGATAGAACCCTCCAACGACGAAGCTCCCGTCATGTCTCACAATTTGATGAGAAATTACATACTGCCCGAGATGGAAGAGGGCGTTCCCACCATTATTGTTTTGATGGACAATATGAGGTACGACCAATGGAAAATTATTGAGCCCATCCTCAGAGAAAAATTTTACCTGGAAAAGGAAAAGCACTTCCTCAGCATTTTGCCCACAACCACCCAGTACAGCAGGAATGCCATTTTTGCCGGAATGATGCCTGCAGATATCCAAAAGAGATTTCCCGATAAATGGTTGAACGATCAGGATGAGGGGGGGAAAAACATGTATGAAGAGGATTTTTTTAAAGATCAATTGGGAAGATTGGTAAGGAGAGACCTCAAGTCGCATTACGTCAAAGTTACGCGCCATCATTTTGGCAAGCAATTGACCGAAAAAATGAATAATTTCCTCGACAACGACCTGACCGTAATTGTGTACAATTTTATTGATATGCTCTCCCATGCCCGTACAGAAATGGAGGTGTTAAAGGAACTCGCTTCGGATGAATCGGCCTATAGGTCAATTACCAAATCCTGGTTTCTACACTCTCCACTTTGGGCGGGATTACAGCGAATAGCGGATAAAAAGGTAAAGATTATTTTTACCACAGATCACGGGACGATTAGGGTGTCTACGCCCTCGAGAGTGATAGGGGACAAAGATACCACCACCAATTTGCGTTACAAAGTAGGCAAAAACCTGAGGTATCAGAAAAACGATGTACTCGACTTGAGAGATCCACTTGAGGCCGGACTCCCCAGGCCCAACATCAGTTCTACTTTTATTTTTGCAAAAGAAGACAAGTTTTTCCTCTATCCCAACAATTACAATCACTACCACAACTATTATCAGGATACCTTTCAGCACGGGGGAATTTCACTGGAGGAGATGATATGCCCATTGGGAGTTTTGACGAGTAAGGTGTAAATTATACCGGGCTATTATTTGAAATACCTCTCCACTGAAAAAAACTCAGAGATACAAATCCATGTAACCAAACTTCTCGGGATGCTCTTTCATAAAATCTTCCAGGTACCCTTTTTTGAGCAAAAAGACCACTTTTTTCCCAAAATATCCCTTTTGATGAAGCCTGATAAATCCCAATTTAAAAAAGTAGTAATTTCTGTAGCCGATGGACTCCACCGAATCGTAACTGTACCTGATATTTTTAAAATAATTGGTTATATAAACGCCTTCGGTAGAGAGCTCCACTCTTTTGAGCTGAAAAATCGTGAGATACATAATCAGTAAGGTGGAAAGGTAAAACAACAGATTGGAATATCTGAGTAAGTCCGACTGAAATAGCTGCAGTGCAGAGTCTTGAGTGAACAAGACCACAAAAGTAAAAAGACCGTAGAAGGTTGTCCAGAAAACGGGAATGAACAATTTGAAAAAAAAAGTTAGGTTGGAAGAAATTCTCTGCATGGTTTATTCTTTGTTCCGCTTTTCAATTCTGGCAGCTATGACAATACTCACTTCGTAAAGGAAATACAAGGGGCCTGAAATCAATAACTGTGTAATAACATCCGGAGGGGTAATAACAGATGCCAGCACCAATATACCCACAAATGCGTGTTTGCGGTATTGCCTCATTACAGACGGGCCAATTAGACCAATGCTCGCGAGAAAATACACGACAACCGGCAGCTGGAACACGATTCCTGTAGGCAGGGTAAACATGGTCATGTAATTGACGTAGCTGTTCAAGGTGGGGGCACTCACTGCACCCACATCGTAGGATGCCAAAAAAGTAATCGCAAAGGGAGAGATGATGTAGTACCCAAAGAGCACGCCGATAAAGAATAGGGTGGAGCATATAAAAACAAAACCCCGGGCTGCTTTTCTCTCCTTTTCGTAAAGTCCGGGTTTTATAAACCGCCATACTTCAAAAAACACATAGGGTATTGAGAGTATAAGTGCCAAAAAGAAGGAAACTTTCAGGTGAACGATAAACTGCTCTCCCAAATCCCGGGTCAATAATTGAAATTCAGGCGGATAAAAACAAAGTCTCTGCGAAAAGTCGCAGATGAGTTGATAGGTAATAAAATCAGCATTTTTCGGACCGAGTATAACCGTTTGAAAAACGAAGTCCTTCATCAGGAATACAACGATCCCAATCAAAACGATCCCTATAAAGGATCGGATGATGTGCCACCTCAATGCCTCGAGATGTTCAAGAAAACTCATCTTGTTGGGGTCTCTCGATTCGAGTTTATCGACATCTACCTGGTCCAAAGCCATATAAACAAATGAATGCGTGAATTTAAAACGCAAATATACAGGTTAAAATAGACTTTGAAACGAAAATTAACACCGTACCATAATCCTGAATAAGTTTTGAAGAAGTAATGTGTTTTCCAATAGATGTAAAAACCTCTTGTCTTATAAAAGGTAGAATTTATTTCACGATGTCGGGGTGAAAATGAAGTGGCAGAATTGGAGTCTGTTAACTCCATTCTCCTTATATTCGTCTTTGAAATATTTAATTTTTAGATGAACGCTGTTTGGGATATTATTATTAAAGAATTAGGTGAGGCACTGTCCAACCAACGCTCCGATGGTTCTTTCCATCCGGGCCACAACGGGCCCTACCGCGATCCAGAAACCCCTGTTCGCAATACCTCTCACTGGTTATACACACTGTGTTGGGCCTATGTCCAAACGGGAAAAAAGGCCTACCACCGTGCTGCCGAGCAGGCGATCGGATATCTGCTCAGTGAAAAAGCGCGGCCAATGGCTGCATCTTTTTGGATAAGAAAAAATCCAAAAAAAGACTTTTGCAATGGATTGATGGGGCAGGCCTGGGTATTGGAAGCTCTTCTCTATGCCTCCCGTGCTTTGGAAAGGGAGGATTGTTATGCCGCAGCTGAAGAGGTGTATTTTCTACACCATTTCGATCCTAAGCTGCACATCTGGAATCGATTGAATGTAGATGGAAGCCAAACCACCCCTGATGTAACTTTCAACCATCAACTTTGGTTTGCAGCAACGGCGGGTATGTTGCACCGCAGTGCGGAAGCCAAGGAGGCTTCCAAAAGTTTTTTTGAACGCAAAGCCACAAAAGTTCGGACCTATTCAGATGGAATCATTAATCATGTTTCTCCTGTGACATCGCTGACCTATAAAATTCGCGATCCCAAAAAAATATCAGAGGGAATACTTGGACACGGCTACTATCACATCAGCAAGGGGAAGTTGAGAAAAAAGGCATCCGGTTATCACGCCTTTAATTTATACGCTTTTGCGTTGCTGAAAAATACTTTCCCCAACCACGATTTCTGGTCCAGCAACAAATTTAAAAAAATGTATGCTGTAACGAATAAGAGAAAATACAAGGAGGAACAAATTGACAATAAATACTCCTATCCCTACAATCCCACCGGCCTGGAAATGGCTTTTGTAAATGAAACCTTTTTCCCTGAAAATGAAGGAATTATAAAAGGGTGGCTGAACCATCAGATTGAACATACCGCTGAGCCGGGTCAATCCATTATGACTCGTAATTCCTATGATCCCCTTACCTCCAGAGCCCGAATATACGAGTGTTGCAGATTGATCAATAATTATGATTTGGGTTGAATTCCAGTCATTTTTTTGTATTTTCGCAATCCAGAAAAAGTACTGAGTTATTTAAATACTCAATCAAATATGGTTTTACAGAGATTTCAAAATTAGTCCTTCGATGTTACAACAAGTAATAAGGATTATAAAAAAAAAATTATTGCAGAGACCTGGTGCAATCATTAAAATTAAATCTAAAGACATGAAAATATTTTCCTTGTGTTTGACCGCGGTGTTTTTATTTACTTGGTGCAAGCCCGCAATCAGTCAATCCGATATTACCCTGGAGGGAATTTGGCGATTCGGCATGTTCAATACAGAACAAGTGGAGGGCTTTCGGTTTATGAACGACGGCCGGCACTACTCTCGATTGGTCGACGGTGAAATTAAAATGTACGATATTGAGTCTGCTGACTGGGTAGCCGATATTCTCACCTCAGAGGATTTGGGAGAGGAAATTCATATCGATGGGTATTCCTTTAGTGAGGATGAGTCCTTGATTTTGTTTTATACCAATAAAGTATCTCAATACCGCAGATCCTTTTTTGCCGACTACTACGTGTGGGATACAGACAACAAAACACTCAAGGAGGTAGGAGAAGAGCAGGGGCAAATGAACGGGCACCTGAGCCCCTGTGGAAATAGAGTGGGTTTTGTATATGAAAACGACTTGTATTTTAGGGATTTACAATCCGGTGAATTGACCAGAATAACAGAAGAAGGAGAGCGCAACAAAATTATCAACGGCGCTTCAGATTGGGTTTACGAAGAGGAATTTTACCTAACTCGCGCCTTCGAATGGTCTCCCGATGCAAGTTACCTGGCCTATCTTCGGTTTGACGAAAGCCCGGTTCGGGAATTTACCATGACCGATTATACCAACAGCACTTATCCCGACTATACTACCTTTAAATATCCCAAAGTGGGTGAGGAAAATGCTGAGTTGTCGGTTTGGGCCTACGATATCGAGTCTGAGGGCAGGGTAGAGGTTCGTTTTGATATGGAGGATTTTTACATCCCGAGAATTCACTGGACGCCCGATCAAAAACTGGTTATTTTCACCATGAACAGGCACCAGAATGAACTGATTTTGTGGTTGGCCGATCCTTTGAGTGGAGAAAAAGAAATCCTTTTAAAAGAAGTCAATCCCTACTACATCAATTTGCACGATAACCTCACTTTTTTGGAGGAGAGAGAACAGTTTATATGGACTTCCGAAAAAGACGGGTATAACCATGTTTACCTATACGATATGGATGGGAACCTGTTGCGCCAATTGACCAAAGGGGCTTTCGATGTAACCGACTTCTACGGTGTCGACAAGGAAAGAGAACTGGTGTTTTTTCAAGCCGCAGCCCAGAGTCCACTCAACAGAGAAATCTACAGCGTGCCTCTCGACGGCGGCAATATGGAGATCAGAGCGGGAGAAGAGGGAGTAAATAAGGCTGCTTTCAGCAGCACTTTTGATTATTATATACTTGAGCACTCCACCGCCAATCAACCGCCCAGACATGCGGTATATGATATAGGAGGAGATGAAATTCGGCTGATTGAGGGCAATGAAATTTTAATTGAAATTCAGGAAGAACTCGGGTTGAGTTCCGTTGAGTTCTTTTCGTTTACCACTTCGGAAAAGGTTACCCTCAACGGCTACACCATTTTTCCACCGGATTTTGATGAAGAAAAAAAATACCCAGTACTCATGTATCAGTATTCGGGCCCCAACAGCCAACACGCCATTAATTCCTGGAGAGGAGAAAACTACTGGTGGTTTCAACTGCTGTCCAGGAAAGGATACATTATTGCCTGTGTAGACGGTAGAGGGACCGGGGCCAGAGGTCAGGAATTCAGGAAGATGACCTACATGAACCTCGGTCATTATGAAACCCTCGATCAAATTGAGACGGCCAGATACCTTGGGGCAAAAGACTATGTGGACGAAACCAGAATTGGGATATTCGGATGGAGTTACGGAGGATATATATCCACGCTCTGTATACTCAAGGGATCTGATGTATTTTCTTCAGCCATCGCGGTAGCCCCGGTTACAGATTGGAGGTGGTACGACACCATATACACCGAGCGGTATATGCGCACCTATGAGGAGAATAGGGAAGGCTACACCGGAAATTCTGCCATGCACTTTGCACATCAGTTAGAAGGGGATTTTTTGATTGTGCACGGTCTGGCAGACGATAACGTTCACTTTCAGCACACCGCCGAAATGGTCAGGATGCTCAATTTTGAAAACAAACACTACGACTTGTATATTTACCCCAACAACAACCACTCTATACGGACCGGAAGTGCCAGATATCATTTGTATACCAAGATGACGGAATTTATCCTTTCCACGCTTTGATAATACTTAACTAAATTAGATATGAGATATGAGAGAGGAGATGGCAGGAGGCTGTCGGCAATCGGCAGTGTGGATATATTTCACCGCGAAGCGCGCAAAGCACGCCAAGAAAAACGCTGAGAAGGTATTTGTCACGAATTTCTCTGTGTTCTCTGCGGACTCTGCGGTGATTATTTTTTTTGACCTAAATTACACCTAATGGGTGGGGGTGGCTTGACGAGATTGGCAGTTGGAAGTCGAAAGTCGGAAAGTCGAAAGT
>JAGTVA010000016.1 GCA_018224445.1 Saprospiraceae bacterium | reverse complement strand
GTCCATCGTCATTCGGCCTATCGGTTCATCGCAATTCAATTACCAATGACCATCCATGGCATCCGCCTTATCCGCGTTCTATTTCCTTAAGTTAACGATAGAAGAGCATTTTGAGGAGATGGTGAGGGAGTAGAGGTTTCGTTATTCGCTTATTTCCAAGATTGATAACATTACCACTGGTTCCACACGCTCTGCGTTGGAACCAATGGTTATATTGCCATAAAAAATTATGATTATCTTACCACACCCGGAAATCATTCGCCAAATTCTCCTGGCGGGATGTGGGTGTCTGGCGGCCGTTGGTTAGTTTTTGCACCTCTTGTGCTACATAAGCTTGTAGCTCAGTTACGGTAATGGTGCCATTTTTATCTGCATCAGCGGTTTTGTTTTTCAAGCCATTGAGCACGCTGTAGGTAAACACCCCGTTTTTCCACTCATCCGATTCCAGGGCAAACTCTACACCCGAAGCCGAGGAAATTACATTGGCTCCCGAGCCGCGCCGAAGGTCAGCAAACAACTCCTTCATCAACTCAAAAGTGTTCTGCAGGCCAAGCTCCGAATCTTCAGCGTCCCCGTCTTTCTTGATCTTGAATCCCCGCGTTCCCACCGCTCGGGCAGATACATTGGAAGCCAGTTGTTCGCTTTCGGTGGCTTCTACCGATTCTTTGTCCACCTCCCCTGAATTACAGGTGTCCATCAGCAGAAGTTTGTTTCGGGCCGGAATTCCATCCAGCAGGCTTTCCAGTTCGGTGTAGGTGATTCCGCGATCGGCCGGGTTTTCAAAATCTATATCGTGCGTGGCAAAGTAGTAGTCGAAGTTATCATCGAGCAGTCCGTGTCCGGCTACGAAGAATACTACCTGGTCATCTACGCTTGTTTGCATCAGGGATTCTTTGACGGCGAGGATCGTTTCCTGAGTTGCCTGACTGTCGGTGATAATGGTGGTTTTGATATCACTAAAATTAGCGCCAGCCTGACTGTACAATCCGGCAAGGTCGGTAGCATCCTTGGCGGCATATTGCAGATCATAATCATCATCCTGGTAGTCGGATACACCGATGGTTACTACATGCAGAGCCGGAGTAGCCTGAGCCCCGGTATAATTAATTTCTATGGTTTCCTTCAGTGACTCTGCCCCGGCCTGATTGTGAGCTGAAATCTGGATTTTATTTGGCCCGTTGGAAAGCGTGAGATCAACCGGAATGGTGGCTTCTTGCGTGTTCCGGGCTTTCAGGTTGATACCGCGCGTACCATATATCGGAACATCATTCACATATACATTCAGGCGGTCAAGCATAAATTTGCTGTCCGTGGCTTTAACTTCAAAACTCAGTGTTTTGTCAGCAGTTTGAATGGGAAAGTCATCCTCCACAAAAGCCACCTCGGGCAGGTGCATTTCCATGCTGATCTGCTCTTCGGTAAAGCCCATTTTATCGAGACGCTTGAGGTAAGCTTTGTAGTAGGCGTTAATCAGCTGCGGACTGGCTTTGCCTAAACGGTCGGCTACGATATCGGGTCGGTTGTAGATGAGGTCGAAGTTTTCGAAGGTATAAATGTTTAGCCCATTAACATAATGAAGGTAATCTGAGGCTTTTTTCGAAATTCTGTAATAATTGTCAATAGTTATTGTAGCAAATTCTGACCCTTGTAAGCCAATAAATCGGGTTGTCAATTTTTGATTTTCTATATCCCACAAAATGCTTGTACCATCAAAACTTCCCGAGAGGGCATGTTGCCCGTCTGGTGAAAAAGCCACGCTCCAGACTATTTCATTATGCTCGGTAAAAGTATGAATCTCGCGACCTGTAGCTACATCCCAGAGTTTTACGGTATTATCCTCACTTCCCGAGAGAATTTGTTGCCCATTCGGAGAAAAAACTACGCTTTTGACAGGTTCACTATGCCCTGAAAAGGTGCGGATCAATTGGCTCGTCGCAGTATCCCAGAGTTTTATGGTATTATCAAAACTTCCCGATACGATTCGCTGCCCGTCCGGAGAAAAGGCAACGCTGTGTACACCTTTACTATGCCCGGAAAAGGTGCGGATTTGTTGGCCCGTTGACACCTCCCATAGTTTCATTGTTTTATCTGAACTTCCCGATAGTATCCTCTGCCCGTCAGGGGAAAAGGTAACACTCCAAATATTATCACTATGTCCGGAAAAAGTGCGGATTATACGACCCGACCCAGCGTCCCAGAGTTTTATGGATTTATCAGCACTCCCCGAGAGGATCTGTTGCCCGTCCGGAGAGAAGACAACACTGGTGATATAAAAACTATGCCCGGAAAATGTGTGGATCGAACGACCCGTCGAAATGTCCCAAAGTTTCATTTTATGCTCCCAAAAATCACCACCCGAGAGGACCTGTTGCCCATCCGGAGAATAAGCCAAATTATCAACAACTCTACTGTGACCGGAAAAGACGCGGATCACACGGCCAGACTCAGTGTCCCAGAGTCTAAAATACTGTTCCTTACTGCCTGTAAGGAACTGCTGACCGTCCGGAGAAAAAGCGACGCTACTGACATTTTTGCTGCGCCCGGAATAGGTGTGGATCGCACGACCCGTCTTAACGCCCCAGAGTTTCATTGTCATGTCCCAGCTTCCCGAGAGGACATGATTTCCATCCCGGGAAAAGGCTACACTTACGACATCTTTGGTATGACCAGAAAATGTTCGAATTACACGACCATTCGAAGTATTCCATAATTTAATTTTATCATCCGAACTTCCCGATAGGACTTGTCGACCGTCCGTGGAAAAAGCCACGCTAATGACCTGACCCTCATGCCCGGAAAATGTGCGGATCTCACGGCCAGTAAACACATCCCAGAGCTTCAAGGTAAAATCTTCACTTCCCGATAGTACATGATTTCCATCCGGGGAAAAGGCCACACTTCTGACTTGATATCTATGCCCGGTAAAGGTGCGAATCTCACGACCCGTCGCCGTATCCCAGAGTTTAAGGGTTCTATCTGCACTTCCCGATAGTATCCGCTGTCCGTTAGGAGAAAAGGTCACGCTCCAAACATTATCACTATGTCCGGTAAAGGTGCGGATTAAACGCCCGGTCTCTGCGTCCCATAGTTTAAGGGTTCTATCTGCACTCGCTGAAAGTATCCGCTGGCCGTCCGGGGAAAACATCACTTTTCTTACATAATTAGTATGCCCGGAAAAAGTACGGATTAAATGTCCCGTAGCCGCGTCCCAGAGTTTTATTGTCTTATCATGGCTTCCTGAAAGGACTTGTTGCCCGTTTGGAGAAAAGGTCACACTCACAGTAGCTTCACTATGCCCGGTAAACGTGCGAATTTCACGACCAGTGGACGTGTCCCAGAGTTTCATCGTTTTATCCCAGCTTCCCGATAGTACCCGCTGTCCATCTGGGGAAAAGGTTACGTCCCAAACACTATCGCTATGCCCCAATTGAACATAAACTTCCGCGCTTTGCTGGGCCAGTGCATTCCCGGTAAACAGGATAAAAAAAGCGCTTAAAATAATAGTAAGGATGCTTTGGCTGATTCGTCTCATAATATTTCTCTGCTATTGGTTTAAATTATTCAAAGGGAAATTCTGTCCCTGACTGTAATTGTTGCGGGATTGCATCTATGTTATAGTATATAATACCCGTTATTTTGTCTTAAGTACACGTTTACTATAATTGCAGGAACAGCTCTATCCTGTTTTTGAAAAAAGCACTTTGGCACCAACCTCATACTTCAAGCCAAATGCCGATAACTTCAAAATAATCACCCAAAATGTTTAACTCTATAACCATCTTGAGGTATTCTCAAGAAAAATCCTTCCCCTTACTAAGTAGCGGGTTTACCCTCAATTCCCAGCCATCGTCGTAATCGTCAAAACCTCTTCCGTCTGCTGGGCTTTTTTGTTTTTACTCCACAACTACCAAAGGAAAATCCTGCCCGTACCCATAACTGCTGGGGTATTGCGCCTGCCCTTTATGCTCCTGGGTAAGCTCCGGTACGCGGTCGTTCAACCAGGCGCTGAGCTCCTGGACGGTTATTTTTTTATCCTTTTGCCCCTGATCGGCGCTGCCATTCAGCCCTTCAAGCAACGCGTAGGTAAATACGCCATGCCCCAGGGTAGCAAATTCGGTTGCAAATTGCTCGGAGCCGCTGGCGGTCAGCCAGAAGGTTCCGGTAGAGCGGGCCAGTTGTGCAATAGCTTTTTCTTCACTAGCTCCGCGCATGGCCAGCATCTCGGTAGCTGCACCGCTTTGGCAAGCGTCCAGAACAAACAATTGTTTCTGGGCTTTTATATTTTTGGAGTACTCCTGGATTTCACTCGCTGAGATTCCTTTTTCCGTCAAAAGAGCATCATTGCCATACAACTGTGTGACATCCGTGGGTGCCATAAAAAATTGCGCTTTACCCGCTGTTCCATCACTCATTACCCCGTGACCGGCGTAATAAAACACAAACATATCTTCAGGTCCGGCTTGTTCTTTAATACGCTCAAGGGCTGCCATAATATTACCTTTGGTGGCATTGGCATCGGTAATGGTGGTTTGCACGACTTCACCAAAAATGGTCCTGCCGCCGCGAGTAATTCGTTCTTCGAAACCGGCCGCGTCGGTGAGCGCGTAATTCAGGTTATAGCGGGTATTTTTGTATTTATTAATGCCGACCGTCAGGGTAAACAGGCGGGTAGTGGTTTTGGCCCCATCGTAGTTAACAGTCAAGTATGCCGGATTGGACTCAGTGCGCTGCCCTACACTGAATGCAACCAAACGAAATATATTTTCTTCCGGCAGCAGGTTTACGGTGAATTCGGGAGTAATGGTATTGTCATCTGCCGATACCATTTTAAAGCCCCGGGTTTCATTGGAAACCAGTTTCCCGTTGTGGAAAAGCCGGACTTCGTCAATACCTCCGCCCTGATCGGTAATGGCTGTTTTAACGGAAATCTGCTGGCTCTCCGCCGTGCTGTTATTAACCGGAGATACAAAAGCAACCGCGGGCGGCAGGGCGGTAACCTGACGGATATCGGAGTCTATGAGTGGTGCGATATTTTCACCGGCAAGTTTGGTGCGAACAATGTCGGGACGAAAATAGGTATCGAAAAAATTGTCGATGCTAAAAACGTCATTGCCAATACGGACATTCATAAATTGGGCTCCGTTCTCAGAAGCATCGAAATAACCTTCCGGAGTGATGGTGACCCATTCACCATTCCGGGAAGAAAACATCGTAACCATTTCTCTGCCTGTAGATACCTCCCACAATTTCAGGGTGCCGTCCCTACTGCCCGACAGTGCATGACGCCCATCCGTAGAAAAGGCAACGCTCCTAACCGCGTTCGAGTGTCCTGAAAAAGTGCTAACTTCACGGCCCGTGGAAACATCCCACAATTTGATTGTTTTATCCCAACTACCCGACAGTGCATAACGCCCGTCCGGAGAAAAGGCAACACTTTCCACACCGTCAGAATGCCCAGAAAAACTACGTAACTCACGGCCCGAAGATACCTCCCATAATTTCAGTGTATTATCCGCACTACCTGAGATCGCATACCGCCCGTCTGGGGAAAAAGCAACGCTCCTAACCGCGTTCGAGTGCCCGGTAAAACTGCGTACTTCATGACCCGTGGATACCTCCCATAGTTTTAAAGCTGTATCCAAAGTGCCCGATAGCGCGTACTTGCCGTCTGGTGAAAAGGTTACGCTGAGGACCCCATAAAGTGTATGCTCTTTAAAGCTCTGAACTTCATAGCCCGTAGATATTTCCCACAGTTTCAATTCAGCATCATTACCACCTGAAAGCACATATCGACTGTCGGGGGAAAAAGTGACACTCATTACCTCTCTAGAATGTCCTGAGAAGCTGCGCACTTCACGACCTGTAGATACCTCCCATAGTTTCATTGTCTTATCCGCACTACCTGAGAGCGCATAACGCCCGTCCGGAGAAAAGGTTACGCTGAGGATCCAGTTTGAATGCCCAGAAAAACTCCGAACTTTTCTACCAGTTGACACCTCCCATAGTTTCAAAGTATAATCCCAACTGCCCGACAGTGCATACCGCCCATCTGGGGAATAGGCGACGCTCTCTACCCAGTTTGAATACCCGGAAAAAGTGCGAACTTCACGGTCCATGGAAACATCCCACAATTTGATTGTCTTATCCTCACTTCCCGACAGTGCATACCGACCGTCCGGAGAAAAGGCAACGCTTTCCACCCCGTCAGAATGCCCGGAAAAACTACGTACTTTACGGCCTGAAGATACCTCCCATAATTTCAGTGTATTATCCGCACTACCTGAGATCGCATACCGCCCGTCTGGGGAAATGGCCACGCTCCTAACACCCTTCGAATGTCCGGAAAAGCTGCGTACTTCATGACCCGTGGATACCTCCCATAGAACTAGAGTATTGTCGTGACTACCCGAAAGCGCATACCGCCCGTCAGAGGAAAAAGCCACACTCATGACCCAGTCAGAATGTCCGGTAAAGGTACGAACTTCACGGCCCGTGGGAACATCCCACAGTTTCAAAGTCTTATCAGCACTGCCCGACAGCGCGTACCGCCCATCAGGTGAAAAGGCGATACTACTAATAAAAGCGGAATGCCCGGAAAAGGTACGCACCTCACGGCCTGTGGATACCTCCCATAGTTTCAGGGTGTTATATCCATCCCCACTAGTTGATAGTACATACCGACCGTCCGGAGAAAAAACGACACTAGAGATCTCTAGATTAAAGCTTGATTGAGTATAAAAGTTACGAACCTCACGGCCCGTAGATAAATCCCATAGTTTCAGGGTCTTATTCTGACCACCCAACAGCACATACCGACCGTCCGGAGAAAAGGTCACGGAATTTACCACCCCGAAATGCCCGGAAAAGGTACGCACTTCACGACCCGTAGACACATCCCATAGTTTCAAGGTGTTATCTGCGCTGCCTGACAGCGCATATCGACCATCAGGGGAAAATGCAACACTATTTACAGTTCCTGAATGCCCTAACTGTATAAAAACTTCTGTACTTACTTGCCGTGCATTGATGTTTTGCAGTTGAAGACAACACAAAAATAATGAAACAAGAAAAGTAAATGGTAATTGGAATTTCATTATTGCTCTGCTGTAAAGTGTTGTTCGTTTGGTCAATAATGAGTCAATCTACTCCCTCACTATCAACGGAAAATCCTGTCCGCGTGAGAAGCTAACCGGATACTGTGTTTGTCCCCTGTATTGTTGGGTTAAATCAGGAACTGCCTGATTGAGGTATGCCACCAGCTGTTGGACTGTTATTGAGCCACTCCGATTATCCATTATCCCACTGCCGGTTAATCCTTCAATGAGCGCATAGGTAAATACCCCATGGCCCAGCTGACTAAATTCCGTGGCAAATTGTTCACTCTCGGCCGATGCAATAATGGCAACTCCTGCGCTTCGGGCAAGTTGCTGAATAGCTCTCTCCTCGGCTGCACCACGAAATGCAAAGGCATCAATCGCTCCCCCTGCCTGACAGGCATCGAACACAACAAGTTTTTTAAGAGCTTCTACTTCACTCACCATATTGGTCAATTCTGTAGCTGATATGCCCCGTTCTTTAAGTAATTCTTCTTGCCCATACAACTGAGTAACATCATGCAAAGCCATGTAGAAATCAGGCCTTTCGGATGGTACTTCAGGTTCATTGACTACCCCATGACCGGCATAAAAGAACATAAAGGTATCTTCCGGTCGGGCAGTTTGTCGAACGCGTTCAAAGGCCGACTGTATATTTTGCCGGGTGGCTTCTCCGTCATAAATTCGGGTAACGTTTACCGATCCGAAGATTCGTTCACCGCTTTGTTCAAACATGGTGGCAAATGCCTCGGCGTCGCTTCGGCCGTAATTCAAATTGTATCGGTTGTTTTGATACTCATCAATTCCTATGGCAATGATGTGAAGATCTGATTCTCGTTGTGCTCCCTCATACGTGACGATAATTTCTGATGCTTTAGATTCGATTCGGCTATCATTAAATGCTGTTAATCGAAACCGGTTTTCACCTACTAAAAGTGGGACGTCAAACTGTCTGGTTACGGTTTGTGTTTCACCGGAAGCCAAACGGAACCCTCTTAGATCTCTTGAAATATTACTTCCATTATGCATCAAGCGAACTTCACTAATCCCTCCGCCGGTATTTTGAATATCTGCAGTAATTGTAATCTGAGCTTCCCCGGTAGAGAAGTTAGTCACGGGAGAAGTAATAGACACACTTGGGGCAAACTCGATAGATTCTTCGAGTTTCTGGTTGTTTTCAGCAATAAAGTCACCGGAGAAAAGAAGTTGAGGCAATTCCGGTGTGTAAAACTGATCAAAAGTGGCATCCAAAGAAGTTCGTTCATTTGATCGGCGTTCTGTCCAGGCTACATTTTCTACTGCTTTCTGAGTACCCACCATTCGACCGTCTCTGGCTACTAATGCCCAGTTTTCATCAGCATCAGAGTATAGGAATGAACTAATTGAATTTTCTTCCAGATTATAAATCTGATTGATGTTACTATCTGTATAATTAATTAAGAAACTTACCCCATCATAGAGAGGATAAATTCTTTTTTTATCGATACCCATTTTAGCATATCGTTGCGACATATTTGAACCGTCACGCCGGGTTGTATAAATCAAGTTTGATGAGTTTAAATCAATAACATTAAAGCTTTGATCTTCAGTACTTCCCATAAAAATATTATTGTAGAGCTCACCGGAAGTATACAAGGACACAGATAGATGCTGCGTTTGTGCAAAAAGAATTTCTGTAGTGCGGCGTTGTACATCATACACTCTTAGTGTAGTTCTTGGGGGATTGAGAGCTCCGGTTCCCAAGAATGACCCCCAATTTAAAGTGAATAGTGCATAAGCACTAAACCCAACTCTTGACAAGATAATTTGACTGCCATCCTGATTGTATGACAAACTTGTGTAAATACCTTTTTCTATGCTACCGACTTCTCTGCCACTTTGTATATCATATATCTTTGCAGAATTTCGTTTCCTGATTTTTGACATTATAGCTATTGCTATATTGCTACCATTCGGATCAAAATCAAGACCACTTATATGATTTCCTCCCTCTCTGATTTCATTAACCAACCGATTAGACCCAATATCATACACGGTTACAATTGATCCCTGTTGGCCAAATGCGATATAATCTTCAGCCTTACTTAATGCAACTCTGGTAATCTCTTGGGATACACGTATTGGATAATTTTCACCACTTTGAATATCAAGAACGTCAATATTTCCATTCGACGATGTAGCGATAACTTTTGTTGAATTTCTGTTAAAGCTAAGATCAAACAGATCATCAAAATTGGCTCTTAAAAGTTTTACCGTTTTACCTGTTCGAAGATCTAAAACTTTAATTGTTTTGTCATCATAGGCAATAGCTACTATGTCTCCACTTTGAGAGACCGTAATTCCCACCTGATTCGCAACTACTTCATTTTCATCGTATACCAGTCTCAAATTATCAACTGTAGTTAAATCACTTGGCCCTAACAAACCTCCTGAGCTGCTACATCCGGTCGTAAAAATTACAACTAATATGAGTAATAAAGACTTATAATAATGTCCTTTATTTTGATTTGAATATGCAAAGTATCTGTTCATTATATACACCATTAGTTTGATCGAGGCATTGTAGTTATAGTGACAATTTCTTCAGCCTGCTGGGCTTCTTGTTTTTTGACTTTGAAACCACGCGTATTCGTTAAAAACTCTTCCAAATCTTCGGCGAGATACGGTATGCCATCAATTTCTTTGGTTTGGACCCGCTCGAAAGGATCGCTTTGGGCAATCACCTGCATCATTTCTACTCCGAAAGGTGGCACACATTCAAATTGGTATGGGAGGGTATATGGTTTGTTTATGTCCCGTTCGTTCATGAAATGGCTGTCAACGAGGAGTACCCGGGTGCCGTCTTTCAGGTGGTATAAAATTCTCACATAGCTTGGCAGGTTTACCTGCAACGACACTTCTAACAATTCCCCTTCTTCAAATACCAGGTTTTCTTCTCCCCGGTTGGTCCACACTTCCAGTTTTAATCCCCGGTTGTCGCCTTTGTTTTCCTTTAGTGCCTTTATATCGGCCAGAGCTTCTTCATAATTGTCCGGCAGTATTTCAAAGTCTGCATCTTCAATCACTTGCTTCGGGATAGTTACTTCGGTAGCGGTAATAATTTGGCCGGTTTCAATTTCGCGGAGGTTGAGCATCAGTTGCACATCGCTTCCCCGGTCCCAGTAAGTGCCTGTAAAAGCGAAATCGGGTTTGCTGTTCATCTCCTGAATACTCCACCGGGTTTGGCTGGCAAGCTGCCGGTTTAAAAGCTGGCGAAGGTAATTGGCAAATTCAGAACTGATGCCAGAATCGCGGTAGGTAATCGTGCTGATGTTTACACGGTAATTTTGTTCCCCGGCAGAACCAATGGTGTTTGAAATCCACCAGGCTGCATCATCCAGCGAGCGCACCGGACGGTTTAAATAATCGTTTATAAATTTATTGACAGATTCAAATTGAGATGAAACTTCCCTCGGGTTCCATTCCTTTTGTGAATGCAGGCTGTTCAATACCGACCAAGCTTCCACCATTTTGGAATATTCGGCTTTGGCTTCCATGGCAATTTCAAAAGCCCGTACTCCTCGGTCATTATCTGCATTTTGTTGCATGGTTTCCCTGAGCGACAAAAAATTATTGTGTAAAGTTTCCAGCCGATCCTGATACTGATTTATGAGCGTTGCCCGACGGATATTGGAAAGCGCATATATCCTTCCTTTTTGTTCATCCACATGATTTTCAACATTCAGCCCGAAAAATTCCTGGTTTACCGAAAATTTCGCTTCAGATGAAAAGCTTGATGCATACTCACCTATATCACCGGCTATATTTTCTTCGGTAAATTGTGTTGTGGAAGCTTCAATATTTACCTGCACTTTTTGCGTCAGATTTTCCCGCGCCATGGCTTCGGCCTCTACAATTGCATCAGCGGTTGTAATTCCGTCCGAGATGCTGGCCATTCCAAAACCCGTAAGGTATTCCGCTTCCGAATATGGTGTTTGTGACCCGTAACTATTTACCCAGATTGGGGCTTGTGCATTACCATCAACAAGTACCCCAAACAAAAGAATTATACTGATTACAATTATACCCTTTAGATTTTGTCCCATTTTTTATGCCCAATTTTTAAAAAAAATTAAAATGATTTTTAATTTCTTAAATAGCAACTGCTTTTAATTGGCTGCTATATGAATTAAAAGAGCATTTTAACCTCGTTCCCAACAGCAGTGTTGGGAACGCCACTCCGGACCCTGCCTTTGCCGGCAGGCAGGCACCCGGTCCGCCGGATGTAATAAAAGGCAACCTGCTGTAAACCATATCCCCGAAAAACCACCAAAGCTCAACCTCCGAAAACCAATTTCCCATAGCCACCCACCGGGCTTAACTGGGGCTATTAACATGTGATCCCTACGGGATCGGTATGAAAATCCGTGAAATCTGTTAATCCATTAAATCCGCGATTCAACATGATGAGCGGAAAAAATCCTGCCCATCCTGATAATCCTGCAAATCCCGGTTCAAAAAAGAAGGAGTAAGATGCGAAACAAAATCGTCCATCGTCATTCGGCCTATCGGTTCATCGCAATTCAATTACCAATGACCATCCATGGC
>JAGTVA010000015.1 GCA_018224445.1 Saprospiraceae bacterium | reverse complement strand
TGAAGAAATGAGTAGTCATTTTTGATTTTGATCTGTAGGATTTTCAAAGATAGGGTTTTGAAATCAACTCACAACCAAAAACGTGTTTTGCTGTTTTGAAAACCTAAACCACTCGGAAATACAGCAATAATGAAAAATACCGTCCTCCTGCTCGCCAATACCTTCACTTTTGGCCTGGTATTGGCGATGAATTTTATTTATGGTTCAGGGATGTGGGGAACGGCGACAGTGGGGGAGATAAGTGCTCAATACCCCACTTTGATCACCCCTGCCGGATACGCCTTTTCCATTTGGGGGGTTATTTACCTGCTCCTCATCGGGTTTGTGGGGTATCAGTGGTACGAGTGGAAGAAGGGAGATGGATCGCATTCCCTGGCTCCCTCAAGTCTCTGGTTTGTTGCCGCCAATCTGGCCAATGTGCTCTGGATAGCACTGTGGGTAAACCAATACCTTTTGCTCTCGCTGCTTGCGATTTTTGCACTCTTGTTTTTTCTGACCAGACTGGCTGTTTCACTCAAACTCGAAATATGGGATGCCCCTTTGCGGATTATACTGTTCGTTTGGTGGCCCATCTGTTTTTATTTGGGATGGGTGGTATTGGCCTCTGTTTTGAATGTGGCTGTTTATCTGGTGAGCATGCAGTGGGGGGGATGGGAAATATCCCCTTCGATCTGGAGTGCGATAGCCATAGGTACGGGGGTGAGTGTTTACCTTTTACTTACCTATTTCCGCAACATGAGGGAAGTCGGTTTTGTAGGTGCCTGGGGATTCATTGCCATAGCGGTAAATGTTCAGGGAGAGGATACCCTCACCTTTTGGTGTGCAGTAGCCGGAGCGGCTGTATTGTTGATTTCCTCCTTTTATCACGGGGCAAAAAACCATTATTACACCCCTGCGGAAAAGTGGAAACGAAGGGAGGTTTAGCCCGATTACCCTTTATACCTCGAAGATGCTTTCACCGGGTATTTTTTAGCGTATTCCCTGGCCTTGGGGACTAAGCGAATAAGATTTTCTGCTCTTTTTTCAGGACCGGGGTGGGTACTGAGGAATTCCGGGGGTGCTCCGGCGCTTTGTTTACTCATACGGCCCCAGAAGGGAGCGGCTTCGGTGGGATTGTAACCCGACATAGTCATTAGATAAAGTCCAATTTCATCCGCTTCGGATTCGTGTTTTCTACTGAAGGGAAGCATGATTCCTATTTGGGCTCCTGCTCCTGCAGCGGCCATAATTAAGTTTTTGGTATCGTCGGGTTGTTCATCCAGGGCAATATCCAACGCAGCAAATCCCAGTTGGGCCCAGACCATTTGACTCATGCGCTCGTTTCCGTGATGTGCCAAGGCGTGGGCGATTTCATGAGCCATGACTACAGCGAGGGCATCTTCATTTCCAGCTACTTCCATAATCCCGGAATAGAAAACTACCTTCCCTCCCGGCATACAAAAAGCATTGACTTGCTCGCTTTCGATTACATTAAATTCCCAGTCAAAATCTTTCAACTGGTCTTCCATTTTGTTGGCTTTGTAATAGACATCCACTGCGCTGACGATGTCGTTTCCTATTCTGCGAATTAAGCGGGTTTCAGGTGCATCTCCGGGAAGTGCATTGTTTTCAGCCAAAAAGTCGTCGTATTGGGTATAACTCAGATTGTTGATGGTCGAAATGGGAATCAATTGGGTTTGACTTCTGCCTGTAAAGGGGACCTGACTACAGGCTTCCAGAATAAAAATTAGGACGATGAGTATTAGGGCTCTTAAGTGCATTTGTTAGGGTTTTGTTTTTAAACGTTAAGTTTTATTAAATAGTTCTACATTAACACAATTGTTTGGTTTGGTGGAATACCTAATTTTTCCTTTTTTTTATTTGTAGGTGATTTTCTTAAGGTGCATTTAAAAGTAAAGCGTGCAGGTTAAATTTATAAGCAGTACTGCCTATCCCTTTTTATTGTGTAATTTTACACTTTAAATTTACAAACAGTGCGGTAGGGTTGATTCTATTTACCTCATCTGCCAACCATTTTTAGATAAAAATTACATCAATGAGGCTAATCACTCAGCCAAAATACCGACACCTCTGTGATGAACTTCTTCAAATAGGCAGGCGATTTGACCAAAGCGGTGAAATGTTGGTAGATGGCAATCGCAACACCCTAAAGGTCTTTGAGGTGGAGGGAATAGATATCAATGTGAAGTCTTTTAAATTGCCCAATTTTATTAATTCTTTTGCCTATAGGTTTATCCGAAAATCAAAAGCCCAAAGGTCTTTTGAATACGGGCAGGCGCTACAATCCAGGGAATTTTTAACTCCTGATCCCATAGGATATCTGGAGTTCCACAAGCCGCTTAGTCTGTCGAGGAGCTTTTATTTCAGCCGGCAAATAGAGACCGACTTCCCGTTTTCAGCATTGATTACAAACGCGGAATTGCCCGACCGGGAAGTCATACTGAGGCAATTTGCCAAATTTACCTATGAATTGCACGAGAGGGAAATCCTTTTTTTGGACCACAGTCCGGGAAATACATTGATAAAGAAAACAGGGCCCTTCGATTACGATTTTTACCTGGTGGACTTAAACAGAATGCAATTTAAAAAGGTAGCCTTATCCGAGCGATGGAATAATTTTTCTCGCCTGAGTGCGACACCAGAAATGCTTGAAATCATAGCCGATGAATACGCGGGTTTGATAGGATTGCCCTTTAAAGAGGTTTTTGGTGCTCTTTTGAAAGCGGACGAAAAATTCAGGAGCCGTAAGCTCAAAAAGAAAAAGCTGAAAACGTGGGTTGGAATGTGATCCAGGGGATTTATTTCAAGTTTTGCATTTGTTTGAAAAAAACATATAGCCAAAAGCCATCCCACTCCGCTTCGCTCGATGATTCTCCCGGCTGTCAAATACTGCAAATTGCCAATCTCGTTAAGCCACTCCACTTCGTTCCGCGTCTTCCCTAGACCAGTTCAAATCATTTTGCTACGCTCGATGATTCTCCTGGCTGTCAAATACTACCTACTGCCCACTGCCTACCGCCGACTGAAAAACTGTGGAATTACATCTTATTAAATAAATTATATCCCAGGGTCCAATTCGGATTGGTCTGGAAGGGATCGTCAGTTGGAGACTCACTTTCCTCCGTCTTATGCGTTTCTGGAATAATAAATACGATATCTATGTCCGGAAAATTGCGGCACAATACGGCGGGCATGCTCACCAGAGAGGTGGAATAGGCAGGGGAGGAAGACCGAGCTGAAATCACCACCAATAAATCGTTTTCCTGAATCTTTTTAGACAGCATGAGGAGATCCTCAAAACCCGTCCAGCGGTGAAATTCTCTATTTTTTTTGCGCACTTTTTTCTCCAGTAGTTTTTCCAGAGCCGCTTCCGTATTTTCTGTACAGAAGAAATGCAGGTTATTGCCGGTGTTTCTGGCAAAATTGGCCATCCTTGACACCCACTGTTCAAATCCCTTGTCTTGTTCGGCATTGCCGGGCATGGCTACCACTATTCGATGGAGAGTGTTTATGGGGTGAATGGTCCGGTAGATGAGGAGTGTGTATGGATTAATATCAATCAGTTTATCGAGCATGCTGCTGAATTGCACATCTTCTGAGTCTTTATTTCCCGACCAACCCATGACTACCTCTGTGGCGTGAATGTCTTTGGAGGCTCGGCTAATCCCCGAGGCGATGTATTTATCCACCCGGGTTTCAAGCTGAATGGGCTGTTCGTAATCCCCGGAGTATTTCTCTGCTTTTTTTAATACTTTTTCTCCGGCGGCCAAAATCTCTCTGGATTGATCACCTTCCTCAGCCACGAAAATGGAGAAAAAGGGTTCTTTGGATTTTGGATTCCTTACCATGGCACTGAGGTCGAACAGCGATTTGATTCGCTCTTCCCGGTGGAGGGAAATGAGAATTCTCTGGTCCACATCCTCCACTTCTGGTAGTTTTCCCGCCTCTTCCCTTTCTATCTCTACTCCGGCTTTTTCCGCATAATAAGATCCTGCCAAACAGGTTACCAAAATCATAAGCACCGTACCGTTGAGAATGGCTTCATTGAAAAGGCCGAGATTGAGTCCAACAAAAACCACAGCGAGGGTGGCAGCTGCTTGAGTAGAAGACAATCCAAACATTAAGTTTCGATCGTGAACCGACCACCTGAAAGATTTCTGGGTCACCCAGGCGGCCAGCCACTTCGCCCCAAGAGCGACAATGGTCATGACTACAGCTACAAAAATGGCTTCAAACCCCTGGAATAAAACTCTTACATCTACCAGCATACCTACTGAAATGAGGAAAAAAGGAATAAAAAGGGCATTTCCGATAAATTCAATCCTGTTCATCATGGGCGAGGTGTGCGGAACCAGGCGATTGAGTGCAAGGCCGGCAAAAAAGGCTCCGATAATGGTTTCCAGTCCCGCCATTTCAGCTAAAAGAGCGGCCAGATAGACCAGAGCGAGTATGAATATATACTGGGAAACACTGTCTTCGTATTTTCTGAAAAACCACCGGGCGAGGATGGGAAAACCGACCATAACCAGCAGGGCAAAAAGGAGGGTTGAAATTCCCAGCGTTAACCAAAAGGCTTGTCCCACCTCACCTCTGGTCATACCGGCTACCACTGCTAAAACCAAAAGGGCGAGGGTGTCGGTAATCATGGTTCCCCCTACCGTGATGTTCACTACCGGGAGTTTGGCCAAACCCATTTTACTTATTACCGGGTATGCGATCAAGGTGTGAGAGGCAAACATACTCGCCAGTAAAATGGCCGGCAGCCAGTCGAGTCCTATTATATAATAACCTATGTAGGAACCCAATACCATGGGAAGAATAAATGTATTCAATCCGAAATAGAGGGACTTCCATTTGTTTTTTTGAAAATCATTCATATCTATTTCCAGCCCGGCCATAAACATGATATACAGAAGACCGACGCTGCCGAATAGCTTGAAGGCCTCATCTGATGCGATGATTTCCAAACCCTTGGGTCCGATGACCACACCGGCTATGATCAAGCCAATGATAGACGGTATTTTAAATCTACTCAGAACAATGGGTGAGAATAAAATGATGAACAGGACCAATGCAAAAACCAACAGCGGATCTTCCAGAGGTATATTAAAGTGGATGGACAGTCCAATCATAGGTGCACAGTTATTTATATATATACCCCGATACCCCCGGATAAAAGCTATGGGGATTTAAAATATTTTTTTAAAAAACTTAAGGTTACTCCTCCTCCTCCTGGACAACCACACTGGAAATGGCTGCTATGGTTTCAATGGCGTTGTCCCCTGATTTTTTAGCAGGGGGCTTGGTTTCCGATTGGGCAGGTGAAGATTTTTTTGGAGATTTGGCTTTGGAGTTACTGATCTGATCGGCTGCTTTTTTCAATTTCTCCTCTTCTGCTTTTCGCTGCTCTTCAGCCGACTTCATTTCCTCTTCTATTTTCTTTTTGGCCACTTCCTTTTTATTGGCTATTTCCGCCTCAAGCGCTCTTTTTTCTTCTCTTTCCTTTTCGGCCTGCAACCTGGATTCCAATTGGTCTTTCACTTTTTGCATTTCATCCAATTTAACCTGCTTGGATCGCATGCGTTCTTCTATCATTTTAATTTTAGCCTTGCGAATCTGGGCTTCCAGTTGTCCCGCAGACGAAGATTCGATTCTTTTATCCTGAAAATTGAGGTCTTTTTTATCTCTGTTGATGGAGTTTTGCATTTTATTCATGGCGTTGAGCAGACCATCGTATCTGCGCTGAAGTTTACTGCCCCCTGACTTTACTGCAGAGTCCCCGAATTTTTTCTTCTTTACTTCTTTGAAAAGTCCATCCAATTTTTTCCAGACTTTATTTTTGTGATCCCGGACCATTTTGGATTTCTGAAAATCGCGCTGGATCAACTTGAGGTCTTCAAACAGCGGTTTGAGCCCCATCCCCTCTTCAATTTTTTTCTCGACTTCTGCGAGTACGTTAAAGAACTCATCTCTTTTGGACTCGGAATCCTTCCTCAATAAATCGTCCATTTCCTTTCGGAGTGCCTTGAGTTTATCGAACAGTTGATTGACGTCGCTTTTCAGGCTTTTATAGTGGGAATGGAATAAATTTTTCTCACGAATCTGCTGTTGAACCTTATCCCAAAACGACCTCAATTCATCCCAGTGACTTTGCTCGTACCTTCTTGCATGCTCAATTTTCTCACCCAAATCCTCCAGTTCTGCACGGTACACAGAGGCCAATTTATTGGACATATAGAGATAAATCCACTCGGCTTTGGCCTTGTCGATCAAATCGTCTCTCTCCGTAACCAAGCCCTCGGGAATCAATCGATCTGCTTCGGTAATACTCACTTCTATTTTATCCAAAAATTCGGGGAAAGGCACTTCGTTTCCCTCCCTCCATAGGTTCATCATCTGGTTTGCAAATTCCTCAGTAGCTACACTTTCAGCAAAAACATAAGTATTAACTGCGTTTTTTTCACTGTCGTAACCAATGGCTACCAAAACTCTTTCTTCCTCCGGTTTTTTGCCCCACAATACTAGTCGTTTCTTCATAACTCAAACACTTTCGTTGTAAAATCAAAATTAAATCTTGTCAAAACCGATTTAACATTCGGTTACCATGCTATGCAATTATCTCTGTCAGGGAATATAAGCCCCTTTTACTAACGGTCCAAAATTACATTAAATTTTTTAAATTTTAACAGTACCAAGGTACAGGAAAATCGGTATTTTATCATAAAAACCCCCAATTGATTTAATTTATTTAAAAATATGTCTTAAACTTGTTATCGCTTTTTAAAAATTTATCAATGTTAAAGTGGGTATTTTTATTAATTGCACTTGCAGTTGGAGTTTCTGGGTACGGGCAAATAGTCGATGATTTTGACCGCCCTGAACTGGAGGTAGGAGGAGCCAATTGGATGGGGGAATTGAATAAATTTATCATCAATGACCAGCAGGAACTGCAGATGAATGATAGCGAAGCGGGTAATTCTTCTCTATTCCTCCCCTTTTCTCTTTCCGACAGCACCCAGTGGGATATCTACTTTAGGATGGAGTTTAATCCCTCTTCTTCCAACCGACTCCGGATTTACCTACTCACCCAAGACAGCGTATTGACGGATTCCGATGCCTATTTTCTAGATATCGGAGAAAATGGAAATGACGATCCGATTTATTTTGTTCGCAGAGTGGATGGAGAGGAAACAGTTCTGGCCGCTATGGAGTTGGGTGCGGTGGCATTTGAGCCTGCGGAAGCCAGAATCAATATTTTATACGATGGGGATGAAACCTGGCAACTCAATGCAGATTACGAAGGAGAGAGCCTGTTCGCGGATAGATTGACTTTGGAGGTTCCCGGCCCGGAATTCGATTCCGGCTTTTTTGGACTTCACTGTTCCTATACAGTGACTCGTGCAAATTTATTCTTCTTCGATGATCTAAGGATTGGAAATTGGGTGCCGGATACTACTCCACCTGAACTCATACACATCAGGCCATTGGCACACAATTCGGTGGAACTGACTTTCGACAAATTGCTGGAAGAACAAAATGTCCTGCAGTTGAACCACTATTTTATTGAGGAACTGGGCAACCCCAATGATGTTTTTTTCAATCCGGGTGAGGGCAACAGAGTGGAGTTGTTTTTTGACAATGAGTTTGAAAACGGAAGAGAATACACCTTGGAAATTGATGGACTCAGCGATCTCAACGGAAATGTGATAAATACCGAGAAGAGTTTTATTTTCATCCTTCCGGAATTTCCCATGCCCGGAGATATAGTGATCAATGAAATTCATTCACTGCCATCTGGCACAACTCTTATTCCCAATATAAAATACATCGAGCTTTTTAACAGTTCAGATAAATTTTTGGAATTGGAAGGGGTGACTTTTTCCGACCGCAGCAGAACGGCGACTTTGCCTCAATTTGTCATGGCTCCCGGAGATTTTTTACTACTCAGTCAGGAAAGCGATTCCCCTCTGCTCGAGTCCTATGGAGCGGTTATCGGATTGAGCGATTTTCCAACTATCAACAACAACAACGACGATATCGAATTGAGGACTGCAATGGGAGAATTGATGTTTGCAGTTTCCTATCGCCCAGGATGGTTTGACCATCCTCTAAAAGCCGAGGGGGGGTATTCCCTTGAATTGATCAACCCAACCGTAAACTGTCAAACCCGCATCAATTGGGGACTGAGCGAGAGCAATTCAGGCGGAAGCCCCGGACAGGCCAGTAGCATTTTGGACGAAAATCATTTCCCCTCACTGCCCAGATTAATTTACGGGACCTATGCCGACGATGGGATTCTGGGTTTGCACTTCAATTCCGAATTAGACCGGAGGACCCAATCCTTCCCTCCGGAAATTAATATAGAGCCCGAAGCGGGACCCTTTCAAATTTTGTACGATCCATTGGATCCGCAAGCGATACAATTGTTTTTTGAAGAGCAACCTGTCGAAGGGGTGAATTATGTTGTAGAAGCAGACAATCTCCGTTCCTGTGCCCATCAACCCTGGCCCGGAGCACAGGAATACCCTTTTAAATTGCCCGGATTGCCGGAATCCGGAGAGGTGGTGATCAATGAGATACTCTATCATCCACTCATTGGAATCAGGGATTTTATCGAGTTGAAAAATACAGAAGAAGAGGATTTTTACCGACTATCTGATCTGTTGTTTTATCACCGCCGTTCAAGCGGAGCTGAATCGACCTTCAGGTCCGATATAGACCGATTGATTCCTCCTGGAGAATTGCTGACCTTAGGGCGGGAAACCCATTTACTCGAGTTGGAGTATCACGTAGAGAATCCCGATGGCTTGCACAGCCTTGACCTCATGGCCCTGGATGTCAACAGCGGAACTGTGACACTCAGTGCCTTTCATCCAGGAGAACTGGTCTACTTAGACAGTATTGAATACTCTGCCGGTCTTCACGATCCGCTGATCAGAAACACCAGAGGCATATCTTTAGAGCGCACCGACCCCGACCTTCACCCCTCTTTTCCCGCAGCCTGGTATTCCGCTGCTACTATTACCGGGGGAGCTACGCCAACCGCAGAAAACAGTCAGAAGAGGCAAGTTTTAGATGGGGAAGAGAAGGAGGAATACTTTTTCTTAAACAGCCGCACCTTCAGTCCCAACGGGGATGGGTTTGAGGATTTTTTACAAATTGAATACCGCATAGACGATCCGGGTTATGTAGCCAATATTAGAATATTTGATATGAATGGCCACAGAGTTCGCGATTTAGTCAGAAATCAAAGTCTCGGCACAGAAGGGGTCATAAGGTGGTCTGGAGAAAACAATAATGGGGAAAAACTCAAAGTGGGGATATATGTGATATTGATTGAAATGCATCACATTTCCGGAGACCGGAAAAAACAGCGGCTTACTGCCGTATTGGCGGATCAGTTGTAAAGCTGGCTTTTCAAAAACGAGTAAAGTCATGGCAGATTACCGGGTAAAATATTTTGATGAACTGAGTTTGGAGGAGCTTTACGGGATTTTGAGACTGAGGTCGGAAGTGTTTGTTGTCGAGCAAAACTGCCCCTATCAGGACCTTGACAATCTAGACCAGCAATCTATTCATCTCTGGGAAAATTCCGGGGATAAAATTATTTCTTATTCCAGAATCCTCCAGGAAGGTATCCTTTACCCCGGATTTTGCTCGATAGGCCGGGTGATAACCCGTCAACAAAACAGGGGAAAGGGCAGGGGGCGCCAGATGATGCTGGCAGCTATTGCGTATTGCGAAGAAAATTTCCCCTGCACTCCCATTAAAATCATGGCGCAAACCTATTTAATTCCCTTTTACCAGTCACTTGGATTTCAAAAGGTGGGAAAGGAATTTCTGGAGGATGGAATTCCGCACCACTACATGGAGCGCCATTGATTTTAGATTAATTTAAGGTTAGGAATTGGGTTGGGAAAAACAACTTCACGGAAAATCTGCGAGCCTTCGATTAAATAATAAATTTCCCATTTTTATAAATAACCTCCCCATCTGCTTTGATAAAACTGTCTTTGGTCATATCGGTAATCATGTCCCAGTGGACGGTGGATTGGTTTTTTCCGCCATTTTGCAAATAACTCTGACCGATGGCCATGTGGATAGTGCCTCCGATTTTTTCATCAAAAAGGATGTTTTTGGTCATTTTTTGGATGCGATAATTGGTCCCTACGGCGACTTCCCCAAACCTTCTCGTGCCGGGAATTTCAAAAATCCGGTCCAGGAATGACTTTCCTCTGGTGGCGTCCCATTTGACGATTTCTCCCTTCTCAATCCACAGCTCTACATTTTCCACTTCTTCTCCCATGTAAATGGCTGGGTAGGAAAACTTGACATAGCCATCCACTTTATCCTCTACAGGGGCGGTAAATACTTCTCCCGAAGGCATATTTGCCGTGCCATCGGAATTGATCCAAATTCTGCCTTTGGTATTGAAAGTGACATCGATATTGGGCCCCTTGTACTGAATGGTTTCTTTGGAATTCAGGAAATCCACAATTTTTTGCTGTTCACGCCTCACTTCCAGCCAGCTTTCGGTGGGGTCGTCTTCGTTGAGTCGGCAGGCCTCAAAGACAAATTTACTGAAATCATCCAGAGACATTCCGGCATTCTGGGCTGAGGCCTGGGTGGGATATTCGCAGAGGCTTCTCTTCATTTCGCCTGAGGCCGTCCGCTTAAAGTAGTTTTCATTGATTTCGCGCATGGCTTTTTGCCTGCGTTGTAATCGCTCGGGATCGAGGCCACTGGTCTCTCGCAAATTATAAGGAGCTTTGATCACCAGGTAATTGTCAAAATCACTCATGGCTTTTGCAGTGAAAACCGGGGGGAAGTCCAGCGCTTTTTCGGCTGCGTATTTCATAAATATTTCCTGCCTGCCCGGAAAGTCGATATGGACTTCGACGAGGGCTCCTTTTTCCACTGCCTGTTTATACACTTCCTTGAGAAGGGGTTGGCCCTCATAAGTAGTGGATACAAACAGGGATTCTCCCTCCTTCAATTGAAGGCAATAATTGAGTAATAAATCCGCGTACTTTTGTTCTGTGGTTTGCATTAAAATTTCTGTTTTGTTCAATAGATTTTTTTACCATTTTTTGGCTTGGTAGGGGTACTTTTGGCGGTATTGGAGTGTGACCATATCCAGTAGAATTTTCCGCAATTTTTGAATATTCTCTTTGGTTTGTGCGGAAATCATAACGCAGTTTTCCCCGTATTTTTTTTCCAGAGATTGTCGAAGTCCTGTTTCTATTTCGCTTTTAGTTTCACTGTCGAGGAGATCGTCAAAATTTCGCTCTCTAAATAAGTCCATTTTGTTGAAGATCATGAGCGTGGGCTTTTCGAGAGAACCGAGTTCCATCAGTGTTTTGTTAACCGTTTCAATGTGGTCCTCGTACTGTGGGTGGGCGATATCGACAACGTGGACAAGGATGTCGGATTCGTTGACTTCGTCAAGTGTGGTTTTGAAACTGTCGACCAGATGGTGTGGGAGTTTTCTGATAAATCCAACCGTATCGCTCAGGAGGAAGGGAGTTCGGTCCAAAACTACTTTTCTCACGGTAGTATCAAGCGTGGCGAATAGTTTGTCTTCTGCGAAGACTTCTGATTTACTCAACAGGTTCATTATCGTGGACTTTCCCACGTTGGTATAGCCCACCAGCGATACCCTGATCAATTGACCGCGTTGTTTCCTGCGGGTCTTGTTCTGAAGTTCGATTTTCTCCAGTTTTTCCTGCAGTTGAGAAATTTTGGTGCGGATGATACGCCTATCCGTTTCAATTTCCTTCTCTCCGGGGCCCCTCATTCCAATTCCCCCCCGCTGTCTTTCGAGGTGGGTCCACATCCCCCTTAGTCGAGGCAGGAGGTATTGCAACTGAGCGAGTTCAACCTGGGTTTTGGCTTGAGCGGTCTGTGCTCTTCTTGCAAAAATATCGAGTATAAGGCTGCTTCGGTCGATGATTTTCACCTTGAGTTCTTTTTCAATATTATTGATTTGAGAACCGGTCAAATCGTCGTCAAAAATGACCATGCTCGCATCGTGTTTTTCGACCAGTTTTTTAAGTTCCATTATTTTTCCCGTACCCAGGTATTGTTTGGGATGGGGGTTTTTTCGCTTTTGGGTAACCCGGCCCATGGTTTCAGCACCGGCTGTAAGTGCCAGGAATTCCAATTCATCGAGCTGTTCTTCTACTTCCGTCTCCGTAAGGTCGCCGTAAATCACAGCTGCCAGTAAGGCTCTTTCGTCTTCATCACCTATACCCGACGACAAATCTTCTCCTAATTTCCAATCTGAGGGGTTGCTAAATGCCACAGTCTATAATTAATTTTTTTAAAATAATGTTCAATCCCGGTCTAAACTACAAAGCTAATAATTAATAAGGGTTTCAGTCCTCAGAATAAAAAAATCCTCATTTATGTTTCAACTTTCGACTAAATGTTTATATTTGTATATTATTTATAAATGCAAAAAATATATAAAAATATCTTTATTCTACTAAATCTAATACTATGAAATTGAACTCTACACCCCTCTATGCTAAATTTTTATCTTTCTTATTTTTCCTTGCGCTTTTTGGCCTTAATAGTCAGAGTCTATACGCGTGGTGTATTCCCAACTGTCTACCCGGTGTAGTTCAAATTTCTGCGGGCAGCGATTGCGAGCCTACTATTTATGCCAATCAGGTTTTGAGCAACTACCAGTACAATTGCAGTTACCAGGTTACCGTTTTCAGCCCGTCAGGGGCACCCATGGGAAATACGGTGCCTTCGTATCACGTGAACAAGGTGCTCAACTATTCAGTCTACTCAGGTGGAACCGTGTGCATGGGGAGTTTGAAAGTAATTGATAATCACGCTCCCATAGCAATATGTGATTTGAGTACCAATGTTTCCCTGGGATCAGATGGAACCGCCAGAGTTTATGTGTCTGCTTTTGACGACGGATCCTACGATAACTGCGGTTTGGAATCTGTTAAGATCGCCAGAAAGGTGCCTGGAAATTGTCCTTATGGGGTGAAAAGTGATACCGAATTCAGGGATTATGTGGAGGTGTGTTGCAACGACATTTACCACAGTCCTTTGATGATAGAGCTCAAGGCGACGGATTATTCCGGCAATATTAATGTGTGCTGGTCTTTATTGACTGTGGAGGACAAACTGACGCCTACTATTATTTGCCCTCCCGATATCACCGTGAATTGCGAATTTGAATTTGACCCTCACTATTTATCGGTATTTGGAAAAGTGGTTTCCAAGCCCAGTGATCGAGATTTGATTGTAATCAATGATCCCAATTATGCGCCTACCTATGTTGCAGGTATTGACGGTATTGCAACAGGTGCTTGTGGGGTTACTATCTCCGAAACTAAATACGAGAATCTCGATTGTGGGATTGGTTCTATTTTGAGAACTTTTTCAGCTACCACTCAATCGGGTATGGTGGGATCGTGCACCCAAAAAATTAATTTTGTTCCAATCGAAAAATTTAGCGAGAAAAATATTATTTGGCCCGATCCCATGCACCTGACAAGTTGCCCCAATGGGAAAACCGATCCCAGCTACACCGGGAAACCCACTTATATCAATCAAAAATGCAGTAAACCGCTTGCCTCCTACAAGGATTTGGTTTTCACTATAGTCGAAGATGCTTGTTTTAAGATTTTGAGAAGATGGACTGTAATCGACTGCTGTTATTTTGATCCCAACGCTGATCCGCCAGTGGGCATGTGGACTTATACTCAGGTAATTAAAGTAGAGTCCATTGACGGGCCAAAAATTGAGAATTGCGAACCGCTGGTAATTTATGCGGAAGATGTCATAGATTGCAGTGGATATGTAGAATTGACCAACTCCGCCATGGACGAATGTACCCCGGACTCCCTGCTCAAATGGTCCTACGTCATAGAACCTGAGCCGGACGACCTGGATTTTATTATTGGCGAAGGGAACGATGCTTCAGGCTACTATCCCTTTGGAACTCATACCATAATTTGGACGGTGGAAGATTTGTGTGGAAGCAAAAGCGTGTGCAAGCAGGATTTTACCGTAAAAGACCGTAAACAACCCACTCCGGTATGTTATCACGGATTGTCCTCTGTGGTGATGCCGGTTTCCGGGCAAATTACACTACCCGCCTCTGTTTTTGATGCCAATAGCTTCGACAATTGTACGGACCGGAAGGATCTGAAGTTTTCATACACCGATGATTTGGCCGATTCGCTCAAAACTTTTACCTGCGACAATCTCGACACTACCTTTCTGGAAATTCACGTATTCGATGAATCGGGTAGCAGTGATTTTTGCAAAACTTATATTATTCTACGGGACAATTATTTTGTCTGCGCAGACTCACTCATGACCTTTACGGCAGGAATGGTCACAGATATTCACGGTGAACCTGTAGAAAATGTCAAAATTAATTATCTATCGGAGTTCATGCCCGGAGTTTACGAAGTGAGCTCCTGGTTCAATGGGTATTACGAATTGGAGTGGTACGGCGTACACAGCGGAACGGAAGGAGTCGTCAGTGCCCATAAGCGAGACGATTACCTAAACGGAGTAACCACCCTGGACTTATTACTCATTCAGCAGCACATTTTAGGAAATTCGCCTTTTAGGAGTAACACTGAACTTTTGGCTGCGGACATTAATGGTGATGGAGTGATTTCTGTAGCGGACCTGGTAGAGGGACAGCAATTGATTCTCGGAAAAATATCGGCTCTCAGAAACAACGATTCATGGCTTGTTTTCCCAGCCGAAAAGAAAGTATTCAGATCTTCAAAGGAGGACAGTACCTTATCCAGAGAGACTACCATAAAGGTATTTGAAGACGAAATTATTCTTGTCAATTTTGATGCCATTAAGGTGGGCGATGTAAATTTCTCCGCAATCGGAGCGCCCAAGGTTACCTCTGAGCGGGCTATTTCCTCTACAGATATTTTTTACAAATTGGACAAATCGGAACGAGAGAATAGGTTTAAATTTTATTTGAATAGCGGAGATCGTGCCCACTCCCTTCAGTTTTCGCTCGAACTGAATGTGGAGCCGCATCAAATTACCTCTGTTGAATTTGATCAGCAGTTGGAATTGAACTGGAATTACAATGTAATGAACGGCGATGACCCTGGAACAACTGCGGTGGTGATTAGTGTGTACGATGAGGATGGATTTACTTTCTCGAAGCACGCCTTTTTAGAAATTCAATTGGACGAAGAGGTGCATTTTATTTCTGCAGGAGATGTTCAGCTTATTGATTTTCCGGCCATCCCGGAAATCGCCATGGATATTAACCAACCCTTGAGCCTACAACTCGAATTGCTAACCGAATCGGATGTCAGTCCGACAGGAGTTCAAAATTTGGTGCTGAATACCTATCCCAATCCTTCGGGCCATATGCAGTTTCTGGAAGTGTACTCCAAAATGGAAGGCACTGCAGAAGTCAGGGTAACGGATGCACTGGGTAGGTTAATTCATTCCGAATGGGTTAACCTGGCGGCCGGCAACAACGAATTTGCCCTTGAAAGTGAGGTGTTCGAAAACTCCGGTTTGTATTTTATAAGCATTTCAGATCAAGCCAATGGCGAGAAGTCAATTGTTAAAGTTTTGAGATTTCAGTAATTTTTTGATTGTCAGCCGTTCATAAGGGAATATTTTAAATTGTCAATAAGCCATATCCAATTTCCTTTTTTGGAGGATTACTCTATATCTGTAGAGAACAACATTGCCTTGTGTTCAATGAAAATTGGGCCATTCCAATGAATTTAAACTAATCAATTTGTAAATATAGAGGTAGTACTTTCTTTAATAAACTACTGGATTTTATACAGTATTTAAATTTTTGTTATATTTACTCTTTAAAGAAAATATCTACGGATATATTATTTAGTATATTTGCATCAATTTTGAAATTGAAATATAGACCCATGAGGATTTTACAAACACTCGCTTGCCTGATATTGGTTATATGCACTTATGGATTAAGCGCACAACCTACTTTTAACATTTCTTCCGCTTCCGCACAAAATGGGGAGACGGTAGTTCTGGATGTTACAGTAGATGATTTTAACAACATGTTTGTTGCGAATTTTTCCATTCAATGGGATATCGATGTGATGGAGTTTGAAGGACTTACCAATTTGAATAATGCAGCTCAGATTACTATGGGCATGTTCGGAACCCCATTGGATTCCTTGGGGGCGAAGGATTTAGTAAATTTTGGGGGTTCATGGCCTGAAGTTGGAGGTATTGACCTTGCCGATGGAACCAGGTTGTTCAGTATTGAATTTTTGTTGGTCGGGGAGCCCTGCAGCAATACAGATGTCGTTTTTACTGACGGACCCACTGCGATTGAGATTATCCAGGAAATTGAAGAACCCATTGATGTTACGGACCAGACCACCTTTAACGACGGGTTTGTTCAAGTGCAGGGGGTGGAATGCGATGAGCCCAGTGGGGACATTGAATTTTTTGGTACCACAGAAACTGCAGGCCCCGGAGATGAGGTTTGTGTGGGAATAGGAGTCAGAAATTTTGTGGATGTCCTTTCCATGCAGTATTCGCACAATTGGAATACTGATTTATTGGAATTTATTGAAGTGAGAAATTTAAACCTGACTGGGCTGAATAATTCCAGTTTTGAAACGAGCCAGGCTGTCAACGGAAGGATTGGAATGTCCCATTCAACTGGGAGCCTACTCACGGTTCCGGACAACACTATTATATACGAATTGTGTTTTGAAGTCAAGGGAAATATTGGCCAGACGGCTTTTGTTAATTTTTCGTCCGATCCAGTTATTGTGGACGTAGTTTCAGAAGATGCGCAGGGCAATGCGGTTGAACTGGATCCAGAATTTACCTCTGGCAGAGTAAATATTGCAGGGGAATTTGACGGATTGTCTTTTATTGCCGGAAACATTATCGGTCCTTTCGGCCAGGAGGTTTGCATCGACGTCAATGTCACCGGATTTGATAATATTCTCGGATTTGAAAAACTTAGGTTTGAGTGGGACCCCAATGCAATTGATTTCCAAAGTGTTGAAAGTGTGGACTTGCCACCCAGCGCTGGTTTTAATGACCTGAACGTAGGAGATGGTGAGTTGTTGGCCCTATGGGTGGACGACAATGCAGATGGTGTGACCCTTGCTGACAATACGATTGCATTTAGGCTTTGTTTTGAGGTAATAGGTGAGTGTGAATCGGTTGTGCCTTTGGTGGTTACCGGCGAGAATGGTGATATTATGGCCTTTGATGGAGACGGACAAGATGTGCCGGCTCAGGGAATTGACGGGAGTATACAGATCGAGTGTGGATGCGATATTTCAGGAGTAATTACAGATGCGAATTGTTTTGGTGAGGCGACGGGTTCAATAGATATTGAGTTGTCGGTCATTTGTGAGGATTTTGAGAGTTTGACCTGGGAGGGTCCCTCGAATATAGCCGACGGCGAATTAAATCCCACTGGCCTGCTCGCAGGAACTTATACCGTGACGGTAGTTTACGGTGGGGGGGATTCTGAAGAAGCTTCTTTTGAGGTCGGTCAGGGAGATGAGATAATTATTGACGATATTGTGGTAAACCTTCCTTCACCTCCCGGGACAGCAACTGGTTCCATTGAGGTCGTAGCCTCCGGAGGTACAGGTGAATTGGATTACGATTGGGGAGATGCATTGCCTTCAGGCGCATTGATCACCGACCTGGAAGCCGGCGAGTATCAGGTGACCATTACCGATGAGCTGGGTTGTCAAATTGTATCTGAGGTCATTGTTTTATGTGGAATCCCCGTGACCATGGAGGTTTTTAATGTAACCTGTACTGGAGATGCCGATGGTTCTATTCAATTTACAGTGGATGAAGAGGGACTCAATCTTGAATTTTCATATTCTTGTGACGAAAGTGCCTCAGGACCTTCTGTAAGTGGATTGTCTCCCGGAGAATGCACGATTACGGTTACCGACCTCGATCAAAATTGCAGTATTGTTTTTGAAGCGGAAATTACCGAGGCAGAAAATTTACTCGAAATAAGGGATATAGTAGTGGTGGACGACGACGAGGGAACGTCTGACGGTTCCATTTCAGTCACCGTTGTTGGAGGAGTGACTCCCTATACCTTCAACTGGAGTCACAACAGCAATTTAAATTCACCCAATGCCACCGGATTGGAAGGGGGGAATTACACCCTGGAAGTGATAGACGACAATGGATGTACCAGAGAAATTACGGTGGCAGTTGGCGGAGCTCTTGAGCCCGGCGCCAACATCAACCACGTAGCTTGTCGAGGGGAATCTACGGGACGAATCAGTCTGAATGTGGCCGGAGGTTCCGGGGATTACACCTATCAGTGGATTTGTTCCGGGGGACAGTCCGGCACCGAACAGACGATATCAAACCTGAGTGCAGGCACCTGTGTGGTGACTATAACGGACAACGATTCAGGAGTGCAACTGATTGATTCTTTTGTGGTGTCAGAACCGGCATTGGATTTGAATTTTGAGGTAATGTCCCTGGAGTGCAATGAAGAGACCAATCGAGCGGATCTGGTATTGCTTGCCACAGGAGGAGTGGCACCGTATAGTTTCAGTGTAGGACCCAATCAATTTCAAACCACCAATCGATTCAATTCTCTATTGAGCGGAACAGAAATGGTTTTTGTTAGAGACGATGCAGGCTGTGAAAAAAGCCTGGAAATAGAGATACCCAATTGTATTTTTGACGATTGTTTTGAAGGCAGATTGGTCATCACACCCAATGGAGACGGATTGAATGACAATTTGGTTATAAAGTGTGTTCAAAACACACAAAATATTTTGAGAATTTTCAACAGGGGAGGCCAGTTGGTCTATCAGGAGGCCAATTACAGAAATACCTGGGAAGGTACCAACAACAGCGGCAGTGACTTGAACGAGGATTCCTACATGTGGGTATTGGAAGTGTTTGAGGCTTCCGGAGGGCGTGAGATTTACAGAGGTACAGTTACCCTACTTAGAGGTTTAAGATAAAATTCTGATTGAAAAGAAAACTAATAATTATGAGATATTTTTTATTCACTTTTTTTATAGTTTGCTTGTTTGCCACGGTTTCCAAAGCACAAGAGCAGGTGGATTACACCCAGTACTACTTGCACCCGGTATTGATCAATCCAGCTGCGGCCGGCATTCACAACGGGCATCAATTTTTAATCAATTACAGGAACAACTGGAGTTCCTTTTCGGGAGCTCCACGCGCCTATACCCTGAGTTACGATGGTAGTCTAATGGACGATCGCGTAGGATTGGGATTGATGGTATCAGGGAGGACCTTTGGTGTGGAAAATCAATTTAAGGCGAGAGCGTCCTACAGCTATCGGTTTGGTGGTGACGACTGGAAATGGTCGGCAGGACTTTCTACAGAATACGAGCGATATTCGTTGGGCAATGAGGCCTTTACCAGTGATTTATACGAGCCCGGTGATCCCATTGTACAAGCTGCAGCAGAGGGAATTGATTACTTCGATTTAACTGCAGGGATTTACGGTTCATTTCAGGAGTCTTTTTACTTTGGCATCGCCGCACCCCAGATGGTTAGAGCCAGAATTAACGAGGTGGATTTTGACGACGACTCCAACGTGAGTTTATTTCAGTATTTTAACCTCTTGTTGGGCTATAGTTTTGATGTACCCAATTACGGTATGCAAGTAGAGCCTTCTGTCTTCATAAAGAGATTGAGAAACATTCCGTTTCAGGTGGATTTTAACCTGCTTACCAAATTCTTTGACGAACAGTTGATGGCAGGAGTAACTTATTCTGTTGGTGCCGGAGATCGCATGGGGTTTTTAATTGGAACGCGACTCAACGATGTGCGCCTCTATTACTCTTACGATTTGTCCTTTCAGCCCTTTCAGGATTATTCCAACGGGTCTCATGAATTTTCCTTGTCAGTTCTGCTGAAAGATTAAAAAAGCTCCCACAGTGCAAATCTATTGTGAAATAGGAGTGATCATGAAGTTTTCTTCCCAATCGGGTGAATATTTGCCGCATGAAAGGTATTGAAAGAAGCCGGGTTCTTCAATGATGGAACTATAGGAGCACCGGATAGTTAAAAAAATTTCATTATTACGTTGTATTGCAAGAACAACCATTACTCCAATTCTGCCTTGAACAACAGTTTCAACAGCCTCAATTCAGAACTAATGCGCAAAATTTTTGCTCACAAATATCAAAGTCCCTAATCCCCCGGAAACAGGAGTATAATCTGATCCATTTTACTCCCGGTTATTCTTTAACAACTCTACCCGTTATTTTTCCGCGTTCACCAGAAAGGCCCAGATAATAGATTCCCGCAGGAAGGCCTCCTAAATCTATTTTGTTAACTGATTCGAGTAGGATGGTCTCTCTCTTTATAACCTGTCCCATATTGTTGACCAAAACCAATTTGGCACTCGTATTTTCCCATTCCGGGAGGGAGAATTGTGCAAATTGCCTGGTGGGATTGGGATAAACAGTCAATTCAAATTTTTGGTTGAAATGATCGATCACATTGGATATACCATCTTCAGTTATATTTACATGAAAAGTGTCTATGCCTCGCCACGCACTGTTTCGCTCATTTAATACTATAAATGTAAACAGGTCCCGGTCCTCGTGACTTATATCTGATCGGTAGCTGATTCTCCTGTTGTTGATGTCGTTTTGTGTGAACATATCACCTACCCCCAGGTCCTGGTTGTTAAATTGCAACCGGCCCAATTCAGGGGTACTGACAATGGTATACCGAATTTGGGAGGAGCTACTCACCGAATCATCAGTTAATAGAACTTCTCGTTTAATTGGAAACCAATCGTCGGGTTTTACCAATAAGGTATCGTTATTCACTATGGTAAGGCTGGGAGAACTCACATTGGCGCAAACTTCCATATTCCAGGATTGAAGTTGGCCCGCAGATCCAGAGGCGTGGCGCCTGATCCGTAACTTCCATTCACCCATCAGTTGATCTCCCTGAAAATTGGCCAGGGGTTCTTCAGGTTCAAATATTCCACCGGTAGTGAGAGGACAACCGAGTTGATTTGGAGATTGGTCATCGAACCCGAGGTCATAGTGGCTGAGAGTTGCACATCTCCTGGAAAAAAGGGTTACCTCTGTTCCGTCGGGAGAAACGAGAGAAACCCCGATATCTCCCACACTTCCGGGCTGTTGTCCCTTAACTTTTGGAATATTAATCTCTGTAACTTCGCCTGTAATATCCAGGTTGAGGATGGATTCTACCGTATTACCCGATATGGTGGGAACGGATATGGGTACGTCATTGGATTCGTATTGTTCACAACTCAATGTACGCGTTTGAAATACAGACGGTGGGGTGAATTCGCCAAAACCACAATCGTTGAAGGGTCTTACCCTCCAATAATAAATGGAATATTTTTCCAGAGAAATGGGTGCTCTGAATGAATCGATTGCCGACAGATCAGTTTCAAAAACAATATGTTCGGGTAAAAATGCGGGATTGGTGGCCACTTGGAATTTATATCCATCGGCATCATTAACTCCTACCCACTGATAACCCGGCGCCTCCACTATCCCGGAAGATCCATTTTCGGGAAATAAGAGTTCCAAATCCCTGAAGTCATTGGCACTTACTTCGTAATATACGGTCCGTCTTATGGTATCCATATCATCGCTATAGAGGATAAAATCAAAGTCAAAAGATCCATTGAGAAAAGTTTGACTGAGATCCACTTCAATAACTCCCCCACTTCCAACCACAATTTGGGAGGGGAGGGATACAATTTCGGCTCCGTCGGGGAATTCTCCCAGCAATTCAAAATTTAAAGTATCACTAAATCCCAGTAAACCCTCTGTATTAATATTTACCACCAGATTTTCCGGGAGACAAACAACTCCCTGGTAGGGTTGGAAGTTGACCAGCACTCCGGAGTCTGAAGGGGGAGTGATTATAAAATTTTGGTCGGATATATCGAAGAAAATATTGTCTTTAGCGCGTACTTTAATTCGATTTAAATTACCCTCAATATCAGGGAGTTGGACAAATGCACTTCCGTTATTGGGCGCACCACTTACCAAGGTGTAAGGGTAAGTGAGCCCGCGGTCTGTCGACAGTAAAATTTCTACTTCCTGACTGTTTACCGGTGCCTGATTGGTATTGGCTACATCCCATTGGACTTCAAAGTACTGTCCAGCTTCAAGGGTGTCCCTGAGATTGGGATATTCTACTAAAAAGGGTCCCGCCAAATGGGTCGACCTGAATCGCACTTCTTCCCAAGCCACCGCACCACTTTCAATATTGTTGTCCCGGACCACCAACCTAAAAGTGAGGTCGCGGGAGGTATCGGGAAGCAATTCGAACGGACGTGAGATGTTGTTGGCATAATCCTGAATTCTCGGGAAATACCGGTAGGGTACTTCCGTCGGTTCCCAAACCCTGAAAAGGGGGGAATTCCCGACACTTTCTCCCAGGGGAATTACCGGGTCGAAAGTGGGACCAATATTGTACTGCTCCCAGGAATAAGTTAAAACATCCACTTCGTTTTCGTCCAGTGCGTAGCCCTCCAACTTGAAGGGAGTTAATATCGGTATTCTAAATCCATTTTGATAGGGAAGTTCAACCTGTGGGGGGATATTGTCGGTGGGCAATTCAACCGCACAGTCATTACCACCACCCTCCCTGCTAAAGAGAGTCATCGCCTCCAAGGAGTTGGCGTGAAATTGAGGATCGGGGAAACTCTGTAGATTATTTTCAGCAGCACATATACCCGCGTAGCTCATGATGGTAGAACCACTTCCGGGCTCGTAGGCGGTTCCGGGGTTTACGTTGTGGCAACTGTACATGGTGTGATTGGCATTAAACTGGTGGCCCACTTCGTGACATACCACTGCAAGGATAAATGGATCGTTGAAGGGGTTTTGATGGGTGGAAGCCCCCCGTGCTTTTATACCTGTACACAACACTCCAAGTCCGGCTATTCCTGACAGGCCCTGACTGGCCCGCCCCAATACATGGCCTATGTCGAAATTGTTTCTACCGATTAAATCATCCAGCACATCGATATTGTGGTTAAACATTTGGCTGGGGTTGTCGTCGTTGTATCCATCTTCACTGGGATCGGTAAAAATAATCTGATCGTTGTCTTCGACAAGTAAAAACCGAACTCCAATTTCTCTTTCAAAAATACTGTTTACTCTGTTTACAGCGGTGACCACAGCCGACAGGCCTAACTCAAC
>JAGTVA010000014.1 GCA_018224445.1 Saprospiraceae bacterium | reverse complement strand
ATTTCCATGCCCTCTGTAAAAAACTGTCTGTTCTCATCGAATACCACTTCAAAGGGCGAGAGGTTGAGTACATCTCTGTCGGAGAGCGCCTGACTAAAATCGGGAATCAATGTCACATCCAGTGTGAAGGCCTGGCTGATACCGTATTTGAGGTCCAGTCCACCGCTGACTCCCCAGGGGTTTTCATCAACAAAATCGGTATAGTCTTTACTCACTGCCAAAAAGGGGTATAGCGATAATCGCACAGGTGGTTCAATATTGATGAGGTCTGTCAACATTCCCGATTGTTGCAGTACCCCATCTAAACTGGGGTCTATTTCGTTCCACCAACTCTGTTCCCGCGTTTGGCGAATATTGCGACCAAAATTTACACCCCATTGCTGTGAGTGAATTTTGGGGAATCGAATAGCTGAATATGGAATTCGCATTTCGACCGTCCACCCCAGACTGTCAATAACAACAGCACTTTCCCAAACGGCATCCCAGGCAGCGTCTTTGCGGTCGCCGTACATTCTGGCATCTCTTTGGACACCTGAAGAGGTAACCGCAAAAGAATATCCGTTTATTCCATCCCGATAGGGGTCAATAATGACTTCAAAATGATCGGCATTTCCAATGACATTTCTCTCACTGAGTTCTCTGAGGATACTTTCGGGCACGGGGTCGTATAGGCGAACTCCGATATATATGGCATTGTCGTCGTACAAAACCCTTACCTCTGTGGGCAGACTCGCTTCGGCTCCCGGATAGGGATCTTGTTGAATGAAATCCGTTGCCGGTTCAGCCTTTGCCCAACCCGCCTCAAAGAGATTTCCGTCGATTTCAATCTCTGCACCTATCCGTTGGGCGGACAACTCTTTTTCCTGGCTTTGCCCATAAACGACACCGGCGGTAGCGACTAGCAAAACAGCAAACAGTAAAATTTTTCTCTTCAAACCAAGCACCTATTTTGGGGGATGTATTGTTTTATATTACGGCAGTCAAAAGTACAACCGTTGTGGATTATCTTCCTAAAAAAAACAGGTAAAAAATTATACAGGTTTTTACTTTGGCTCCCTGAATAATCAGTTGCGGTAAACACGTAGGGAAACTTTGGAAAAAAATTGGAATAAATAGAATCATGTACTTCCTTATTTTTTTCTCATCCCCAATTTGATTTCTTTTAAATCCTGCGCCATAATTTCTAATCGGGTATCCAGCAGGGATTGGGAAATCTCTCCGGGCTCCTGAAAGGAGATATGCGCCTGGTATGCCCACAATTCAGCAATCTGACTGTAGTCCAATTCGTAGGGAGTGAATAATTCGTTGTCAGACTGGAGTATCATTCGTCTGGTCCCGGGGTTATTCCAAAGTCTTTTGTATACAATGCCCTCATCTCTGGTAACTACTACGTAAGTTTTCCCATCTTTGATGTCTTCGAGGGATTCCACATACGAACAGATCACGATATCGGACTCTGACATAGGGAGCATGGAGTCGCCCCTGATTTCGAAGGCGCGATAGGTCCCTTCGCTCAGTGAAGGCATATAAATTTTGGGGAGGGTTTTAATAAATGCAGGATCGTCAAAACTACCGGTATATCCTGCTTCTGCTTTGGCTTCCACAAGTTCGATATTGGCTTTTTTGTCGCTGTCTACACTGATAGCCAGAACCTTCATCCCCTCTCCCTGAAAGGTATGGTGTTCTCCCTCCCACAGTTTTCTCGTCAACAGATTTTCCAGCGGAACTTCAAAAATTTCAGACAGTAATACAAGAGATTGAATACCCGGCTCGGCATAAGCTCGTTCGTAACCGCTGAGGGTGGACCGTGGAATATTCAGCTTTTGGGCCAGCTCCCCCTGAGTCCATTTTCTCTGTTTCCTGAGGTGGGCAATGTTATTACCTATTTTACTCATTTCAACCGTTTGTGTAAAAAATGGTCAATATACGGACTAAATTTTAATCCAGTTTAAATTTTTACCGATTCAATCTGGGTTCATTTGTTGGTCATCCACCTGCTTTAAAATTTTCATACCTTCCAGGAAGAAGAGGATTATCTGGTGAAACTCATTTTGTACGGCCAATAGGCTGCTCTGTTCGCGAAGGGGGATTTCTCTTTTTTCCACCATTTTGTTAATCTGGTCAATGGAAGTATTGAGAAAGTCATCGGCCCGGGAATCGAGCTTCTCCAATTTGTTTTCAATGGCCTTTTTATCTTCTTGTTGATCCATTATATCACTGAGATCTCTGGCGACATAAGCCATTGTTTTCATCATATCTGTAGAGATGTTCCTCACTGTTTCGTAACTTGAGTCGGTGAATTTTTTGATATCGGTCGAGAGGTCCTTGCATTTTTTTACCGCCATTAAAAAATGCCGCAGGGCCTGTAATTGACTGCGTACCAAAAGGTCTTCCTCAGGTTTAATGTCCCTGGAGCGGATGTTGAAGGCAAAACTGTAGATTTCGGCTTGAAGGTCTTTGAGGTACTCGTAACGCGTGGCTTCATCCATCGCCTGGAACTCCTTTAGTCTGTACCGATGGGTAAATCCCGGTATCACTCCTTGTGTGACGCTCAACCTAAAAACCTTGAGTATGAAATAGAGTGACATGTTTTGAAATAAGGTCACTTCGTCTGAGAGTGCTTTTATCCCGGCTTCGGGTACTTCAGAGGTGATGTTGCTGATATACCGGGTATGAGTGGGGATATGCTCCTTAATGACCCATCTTATAAAATTCGCGTAAGGTGTCAGAAATACGGCAAACAATACTACCCCAATAAACTTAAAGGTCGTGTGAAAGACAGCCAGTCCAATGACCATATCCTCCCTAAAATTCCACCAGTCCAGAATGAGTATATTGAGAAAGGGGATGAGCAACAAGGCCAGAGCTACGGTGACCAAATTAAAGAAAAAATGACTGGCTGCAATGCGTTTTTGCAATACAGCACCTGTTATTGATCCCAAAAAAACAGTAATAGTAGTTCCCAGTGCCGTTCCCACTACAATATGAGTGGCTGCATCCCAATCAAAGATCCCGCTGTAAATACCACTAAAGGCAATCAGTACTGCGGCGGAAGAGGACTGCATAAGGGCAGCTAGTAGAATTCCGCCCAATAAAAAAATAAGTTTATAATCTCCCCAGTGAGTGATGTCTATGTCTTCAGCCAATACATCTGTCGCCTCCTTCATAAAGCCCAGCCCTAACAAAAGCAGTCCAAAAGCAAAAATCAGAGTACATATTTTGGCCAGGTTTTTACGCTTTTTGATAAAGACCATCCCGAGACCTCCAATTCCTACAAACGGAAGGGAAACGGCCTCAATGCTGAATTTAAATCCCAGTCCGGCTATTACCCAACTGGTGATGGTGGTTCCCAGGTTGGAACCAATGATTACCCCTATGGCTCCAACCAAATCTATAAACCCCGCACCTGCAAATGCCAATACCATGAGCGATACAGCCGAACTGCTCTGTAAAATGGCAGTAACCACTGCTCCGGTGGATATGGACCTAAGGGTTCCGCTGGTGTATTTTTTGATGATGTTCCTCAGCATATCGCCCCCCAACTCCTTAACAGCCTGTTCGAGCATATGCATACTGTATAGAAACACACCGAGTCCGGCGATGAGCATCCAAATATTGAAAGTTTCGTCTATCACGGCTTGAATATTCAATTTATACGGAGCAGTTGTGTTATGGAAATCCCCTTTCTACTCCACCATAGGTTGCCCCTACTCCTCAATACTATATTAAGCCAAAGTTATCTCATTCTGAGGTTTTTTCATAGAGGTGGGAAAAGAATAAATTAAAGTCCTGTCGGAAAGCCT
>JAGTVA010000013.1 GCA_018224445.1 Saprospiraceae bacterium | reverse complement strand
GAGCCCAGAGGAGGTTACAAAGTTGCCACCAGCCCCACTGCCTATCACCTCGGACTCAACTGGTTCATTACCTACACATCTATTCTCATGTTTTTGCACCATTTATTTTATTACAGCGTTGAGATATTTACCGTAGAGCTGATGTTGTTTATTTGGTTGAAAACTATTTTTAGTTTTATATTTTCCATGTTGTTTCTTTTAGCAATGGTATTTATAATTAACCCGAGGTATTGATTTGTCACTATGACCGTAATTCAAAAAGAGAAAAAGATTCGCTTCTACATCCTGATAGGACTCATAGTTGTCATAGGAATTGTTTTTATATTCAAACTCGGCCAACTCCAGCTCGCAGATAATGAGTTTATAGAAAGGGCCCGATCATCCGCCATTTATCAAAACATCATCTATCCCCCACGTGGATTGATCTACGACAGAAATAAAAAACTTTTAACCCACAACGAGCCCATTTACGATCTGGAGTTTACCTACCATCAACTCTCTCCGGATATGGATACCCTGAAGTTTTGTCAATTGCTGGGTATCGATCTAGATTATTTTAAGGAAAATATAGAAAAAGACTGGTCTCACAGCCGATACAGCAAACACTTGCCCACCACATTTTTGAAGATGGTTTCCCCGGAAACATTTGCTGTTTTCCAGGAACATCTTTTTGAATTTCCCGGATTTGAATTCACCTTGAGAAATGTCAGATCCTACCCGCATCAACACGCCGCGCATATTCTCGGGTACATTTCAGAGGTCAACCGCGAAATCATTGATTCTCAAAAGGGCGTTTACAATTCCGGGGATTATTACGGTGCGAGTGGAGTTGAGCGCATATACGAACCTGAACTCAGGGGAAACAAAGGGATTCATTTTATCCTGAAGGACAATTTAGGCAGATACGTCGGTCCATTCAGTAATAGGATGTTGGATTCTTCAGCCGTTTCAGGCAAAAATCACATGGCCACCATTGACCTCGAAATCCAGGCTTATGCGGAAGAACTCTTAAGAAATAAAAAGGGCAGCGTAGTAGCTATTGAGCCATCCACGGGAGAAGTTTTGGTTATGGCGAGCAGCCCCGGTTACGACCCGAATAAACTGACGATCAAAATGGGCCGCGGAGATGCCTTTTTAGAATTGGTAAGAGACAGTTTGAACCCTCTGTTCAACAGGGGCATACAGGCCAAATATCCCCCCGGTTCCATCTTTAAACCCATTCTGGCCCTGGTTGCCCTTCAGGAAGAAATTCTAACCGTTCGAAAACACTATACATGCCAGGGGGCCTATTACTACCGCAATTCGCGTTGGGGCTGCGAGGCGGGGCCGGGCACCCGAAATGTATCCAGAGCCATTCAACAGTCCTGCAATTCCTTTTTTTACCAGACCTACAGGGATATACTCGAAAGAGAAGGATTCAATAAGCCCGAATTGGGTTTGAAGGTCTTAAACGACTATCTCAATCAATTTGGCCTCGGTAAACGACTGGGAATTGACCTCCACGGCGAGTCCCCGGGCTACGTACCCAATAACGAATTTTACCGGCGATTGTACGCCTCAGAAGGTGGGCGCTGGTATTCTACCTACACCCTTTCCAATGCCATAGGCCAGGGAGAATTAGACCTCACCACCCTTCAGATGGCCAACCTGGTTGCGGCACTGGCCAACAGAGGACATTATTTCACCCCACACCTCATAAAGGGAGTAATGAATCCGGATGGTAATGTCATCCCCTATCCGCGAAAAAAGCATGTAATAGCCATAGATCCTCAACACTTTGAAGTGGTGATAGATGCCATGGAGTCCTCCATATCAGCGGGCTCGGGCAGGATGGCAAACATTCCCGGACTGAAGGTGTGCGGAAAAACGGGTACCAGTCAAAATCCCCACGGAGAAAACCATTCGGTGTTTTTTGCATTCGCACCCAAAGACGATCCGCAAATAGCGATAGCGGTATACGTTGAAAATGCCGGCTGGGGAAGCAGTTTCGCCGCTCCTATTGCAGGTTTAATCATTGAAAAATACCTCAATAAAGAAATTTCGGTAGGCCGTCAATGGATAGAAAACAGAATGATGGAATCCAATTTATTACTCAATCCGTAAAAATAATAAACTATGACAATCAGTGCCATAGCAGCTATGTCCAAAAACAGAGTCATCGGCAAAGACAATCAGATTCCGTGGTACCTACCCAACGATCTCAAGTACTTTAAAAAGAAGACGACTGGCCACCACCTTCTCATGGGGCGAAAAAGCTTTAGGTCCATCGGAAAACCACTTCCCAACAGAGTCAATATCGTCCTGACCAGAGACCCCTTTTTTATGGCCTCCGGGATAATCGTCGCACACAGTGTTGAGGAAGCCTTAAACATTGCCAAAAATGCAGAAGAAGATGAATTTTTTATAGCGGGTGGTGGCGAAATATACCGTCAGTGCCTCCCCATCACCGACAGGATTTATTTGACCGAGATCGATCTCGTAGTGGAAGGAGACACTTTCTTTCCCGAACTGCCCGAAGGCCAATGGAAACTCATTGCAGAAGACCCCCACCCCGCGGATGAAAAAAATAAATACGCCTACAATTTTAAAGTTTATCAGAAGAGGTAAAGTGTAGACACCTCAACCCGGATTATTTATGAGGGGTTCGTCGAGAAAGGTTAGTGTCAAGTCACGCATACTTAACCCGGCCCAAGTCTTGGCCTTTTATTCCATTTCAGCGTTGTAAAAGCCTCACGTAGCTATACTTCGGCTAAAACGCTCAGCAACCATGGCTATGCTACGTTTTTCCGCCTTGAAAATGAATAAAATACCGGCAACTTAACCGACACAGTACACCTGACTTGACACTAGAGGCCACTTCGACTATCGCTCAGTGCATGGCATTTATGAAGGCATATAGTCTTGTAATAAAACCCTTCATGAATAATCCGGGTTAACCCCATTTCAAAGCAATCATTTCAAAAAAATCTCATTTCCCCGGGTACATTTTCCCTTCTTTAACACACCTTACTGTAGAGCAAAAAGGGAAAAGCCATGAAGGAAGAATTTTTATATTATCTCTGGAAGTCGGGTAGACTATTTCAAAATAATCTTCGAACTACCAAAGGACAGAAAATTACCGTCATCAAACCCGGGTACAGAAACCTCAGCGGTGGCCCTGATTTTTTAGATGCCAAATTAAAAATAGGAGAAATCACCTGGCACGGCCAAATCGAATTTCACCTGAAATCATCGGATTGGAATGCACACAAACACCACCAGGATTCCAATTACAACAGCGTTATCCTACACGTGGTAATGAGAGACGACAAGCCGATTTTTACCAAAAAGGGAAGTCCTCTGCCCACATTAGAATTGGAGTGCTATGCAGATGAAAATTTATTGAAAAAATACAGTGAACTCCAAAAAAGAAAAGGGTGGGTAGCCTGCGATGCCCTTTCAAAAAACAAGGATCTATCTTTTTGCTGGCCCGTCTTCCTAAGTAGCTTGGGAATTGAACGACTCGAGCAAAAATCCGAGAAAATTTTATTCCTTCTCCACCGACAAAAGGGGGATTGGGATGCGGTAGTAGCAGTGCTTATGGCCAGGTATTTATTGGGCAAAGCCAATGGAGAGACTGCAGTAGAATTATTGACTACCCTTCCCTTTAAGCTGATCCACCGATACGCTGCAAATCTCACTAAATTGGAATCGCTGTTGTTTGGCCAGGCCGGTTTTCTTCAAAAAGAAATTGACGACCCGTATTACAAAACACTCCAAAGCCATTACAACCATCTCAAAAAATTGCACCACCTCCACTGCATCAATCCCGGCCAATGGAAATTTATGACCGTTAGGCCCCCGGCCTTCCCGACCATCAGACTCTCTCAATGGTGCGGACTTTTTTCTCAATTTCCACGCCCTTTGTCTCTGTTTCTCAATCAGAACTCTGCAGATGAATTGAGGTCTAAGTTGCGAGTAAAAGCCTCTCCCTATTGGAATACCCATTATACTTTTGGAAAAAAAGGAGCAAAAAAAAGAAAGGGAGCACTCGGAAAATCCACCCTGGACAACCTCATACTCAATGTCGCTTCCCCCGTTTTGTTCGCCTACAGCATTCATCAGGGAAAAGATGAACTCAGAGAAAAGGCATTGGAATGGATAGAATCAATTGAGCCCGAAAAAAATAGCATTATCTCGAAATGGAAGAAAAGAGAGGTGCCCGCATACAATGCACTCGACAGTCAGGCCCTCATTCAACTCAAAAGGGAGTACTGCGACAAATCGAGGTGCCTGGATTGCGCGTTTGGTTCGCACCTCTTAGGGAGTGAAAAACGAGTTAATGAACTGGAGACTTCAAGTTTATAGGTCTTTAAAGTTCTCTGTTACTTCGCGTGGCCTCCCCTTTAGGGGCCCAGGGGCAGCGTGGGCAATTAAAACAAATGAATAAGACTTTTCTTCCGAAACAACCGTACTCATTGACTCCCTTTTAGGTGCAGGAGCAGCGTGGGACTCATTCGAACTTCTAAATTCACCTGTGAAACTTGTGTGTGCTCTTACAATTCCTTTCTCAGTCGGGCAACCGGGATACTGAGCTGCTCTCGGTATTTGGCCACTGTTCTCCGCGCGATATTATAGCCTTTTGATTCCAGGTGCTTTTTGAGCTTCTCATCAGAGAGCGGTTTTCTTTTATCCTCCTTCTCTACAATGTCCCTGAGAATCCTTTTTACCTCCAGGGTAGAAACATCTTCACCGGCTGTATTTTGCACCGATTCAGAGAAAAATCCCTTTAAATTGCGAGTGCCAAATTCGGTTTGCACATACTTCGAACTGGCCACCCTGGAAACGGTGGAGATATCGTAACCAGTCAATTCTGCAATATCCTTCAAAATCATGGGCTTCAGCTTGGTGGAATCCCCCGTCAAAAAGTATTCGTATTGGTATTGCATAATGGCGTACATGGTGTGATACATCGTATTTTGCCTCTGCTTAATGGCATCTATAAACCACTTGGCCGAATCGATTTTTTGTTTGATAAAAAATACTGCTTCCTTATCCTTCTTTTTGACCTTACTGACTTCCCGTTTCTTCTGAAAGTCCTCCAGCATATTCCTGTACTGATAATTGATTTGAAGATCTGGAGCATTCCTGTTGTTCAACCTCAGGTGCAACTCCCCATCTTTGTTGTCAATGATAAAATCGGGAATTACGTAGTGACCTGGTTCCGGGCCTCCTCCAATATAACTACTCGCCGGTTTGGGATTCAATTTTAAAATTTCACCTATGGCCTCCTTCAACTCTTCCTCGCTTATCTCGAGGTATTTGAGGAGTTTACTGTAATGCTTTTTCGCAAATTCTTTAAAGTAATCTTTGAGGATTTTCAATGCCAGCAACTGGGCATCTTTCTGCTCGCAATCCGCGGATTCTACCTTTAGCTTTCTTTTGAGCTGCAACAGCAAACACTCCCTCAGATCCCTCGCAGCTATTCCGGGTGGCTCAAAATTCTGAATGCGCTTCAATATTTTCAATATCTCTTCCTCTGTGACTACTAAATTGTTGGAAAAAATAAGGTCGTCCACAATGGCAATGGGATCTCGTCTCAAGTATCCCTCATTGTCGATACTCCCAACCAACTGCCTGGCGATAATTTCCTCCCTCTCATTTTTTAAATTCATCATTCCCAGCTGCCTCAGTAAATATTCGTGAAATGAATTGGGAATTGAAACCGAGGAATTATTCGGAGTATCCTCCTCTGAATAATTATTGGATTGGTATTGGTAACTAGTGGGGTCGTCGTCGATGTACTCCTCTATAAATTCGTCCATTTCAACCTCCTCGGATTTCTCCCGCTCCAACTCCTTGGCCTCTCCATCAAACTCCTCCTCGCGGTCCTTCAGGCTCTCATTGGCAAATTCATCCACCGTACTGTCCCCCTCCTCCAATGCGGGATTGGCCTCCAATTCCTCTTTGATTCGCTGTTCCAGATTCGCAACAGGTACCTGCAACAAATTGATTAGTTGAATTTGTTGTGGAGATAATTTCTGTAAATTCTTTTGCGATAATTTCTGTTCAAACATAAATCCTTATTTACTGCCACATGGAACCAGGCAAAAACACACCATTAAAGGCATTACTAAAACAAGTTGTTGACTCCTTCGGTTTCCTTTTTCAAACCTTTAATGTACTTATTTATATTTAATTCTTCATAATGACTGGATCTAAATTACTTTTTTTACCTTTATTATTTGACTTCATTGAGTAATTATTAATAAAATCTAAATACAAAAATATTAAATAATTATTTAATATGAAAGATTTGTCACCACTAATTTAAAAATTATATGTCTGTAAGCAAAAGAATTGACAACCTGAGATTGAAAATGAATTCTAAAAATGCACAGGCGGTTATCGTTCACGGTGCAGATCCACACCAAAGTGAGTATCTGCCCAATCACTGGAAAGCCAGAGAATGGATATCCGGTTTTACGGGTTCTTTCGGTATAGTAGTAATAGGAATGGAATCGGCCGGTTTATGGACAGACAGTCGCTATTTTATACAAGCTGAGGAAGAACTTGAGGGAAGTGGGATTGACTTGTTCAAATGGGGTGTCAAAGGTGAACCATCTGTTACTGAGTGGCTGATCGAAAACCTCGATACCGGTTCGACGGTATACACCGCAGCAGATGCCATTACCCCAAAACAAAAGAAAAGCTACCTCGAAAAATTGAAAAAAAGCAATATTAACCTACAAATTGGAGAAGACTTAGTGGGGGATACCTGGAGTGATCGTCCGGAAGTGCCGGCAAATTCTATTTATTTGTTCGATGGGAAATTCGCGCAGCAATCCAGAGGGGAAAAACTCACGGAAATGCGTAAAATAATGCGGGAGAAGGAAGCTGATTACGTTTTGGTAGTGGCATTGGATGAAGTGGCTTATTTGCTTAATTTAAGAGGGAGCGATGTAGATTGCAATCCGGTTTTTCTATCCTATTTACTCGTGGGGCATACCGGGGCAACTCTTTTTATAAATCAAAACAAAGTGGGGCCTGATATTGAATCTGATCTGCGAAAATCCGAAGTAGAGATCAAACCCTACGACAGCATTCACCTCCAATTAGAACGCCTTCCCGCGGAACAATCCATTTTAGTAGATCCCTCGGTCATCAATTGCGGAATTTACGACAAAATAAAGGCTAACCGGATTGAAGAGCGCTCCCCGGTAGTTCACATGAAAGCCATAAAGCACTCCTCGGTGCACGGCCACATTCGGCAGGCTATGGCTCGAGACGGAGTAGCACTTTTCAGGGCTTTCAACTGGCTTAAGAGCACCATTCCAAAAAGGCCGGTAAAGGAAAGTGAGTTGGCTGATAAGATAGCAGAATGCAGGGCCGCACACCCCCATTACAAGGGGGAGAGTTTCCCAGCCATTGTAGGCTACAAGGGCAACGGTGCCATTGTACACTACAAACCCACTGTAGAGAATTCGTCCTCAATCACTCCAGATGGGATGCTGTTGATCGACAGCGGGGGCCAATACCTGGACGGGACCACCGACACAACCAGAACCCTTCATTTAAGCACTCCTACCCCAGACCAAAAAAGAAATTTCACCCTCGTGCTCAAGGGCATGATCGCATTGAGTACTGCCGTTTTTCCGGAGGGGACCACGGGGGTTCAATTAGATATTCTCGCGCGAAATCCGCTGTGGCAGGAGGGCCTGAATTTTGGACACGGTACCGGCCACGGGGTGGGGTATTTTCTCAATGTTCACGAGCCTCCACAGGGCTTTGTTCCAAACCTATCGGAGCGAGGAACCACTCCAATCGAGGAGGGGATGATTACTTCCAATGAGCCTGGGTATTACCGACAGGGAGAGTACGGAATCCGCTGTGAAAATTTGGTGCTCTGCCAAAAATCGATACACGACGGATTTTATTGCTTTGAAACTCTGACGCTCTACCCCTTTGATAAAAAATTAATCGAGGTAGATTTACTCAGTCCGGATGAATTGTTCTGGCTCAACAAATACCACCAGCAGGTCTTCAATCAATTGAGCCCGCTGTTGGAGGAAGATGAAATCAAACAATTGGCTCGGGAATGCGAACTCATATAGAATATTTTAGGGAAAGGACTTCCTAAATTCGCGGAATTACCGTTACTTTGCAGTTCGAAATAAATCAAAGTCACAATGGCAAATATTGAAAACTACGGTGGTAAAGGAAGGGCAATTTTTTGGGCGATTGTTTTTTTCATTCTCTTCATTCTTTTATTGATCTATATTTATCGCCTCAATTTTGTATTGGAGTTTTAACAGTGAATCTTTTTGATTAAAAAAATCACTTGAAAAGCTTGTTTATTTTTTACTGGTGCAATACCTTTGCAGCACTTTATAAAAATGCCTCCTTAGCTCAGCTGGTTAGAGCGGCGGACTGTTAATCCGTAGGTCCAAGGTTCGAGTCCTTGAGGGGGCGCAAAAGCCACTCTTTTATTGGGGTGGCTTTTTTATTTTCACCCCTTTACGCAAAAAATTAGTACCTTGGCTAACCATCAATAAGGATTTTGGGTAATGGCGACAGACTTATCGGAAATATTGGTAATCGGAGTGTCCAGCCGGGCGCTTTTTAATCTCGAGCGTGAAAACGACTTGTTTAACCGGGAAGGCATCCAAGGGTATCGAAAGTATCAACAGAAAAATGAAAACCGCCCCCTTTTGCCAGGCACTGCCTTCCACCTGGTGCAAAGATTACTTCACCTCAACCAAAATGCCAATAAAAGAATTGTAGAGGTGGTGGTCATGTCGAGAAACAGCCCTGAAACAGGAGTGCGCATCATGAACTCTATCAGAAATAACAAACTCGACATCACCCGCATGGCTTTTAGTGGTGGAGAACCCCTGGCCCCTTACATTGAAGCTTTTAAAATCGACCTCTTTCTGAGTAGGGACCTGGAGGATGTGCAGGCGCTGATCGATTCAAAGCAGTGCGCAGCCGCCTACATCTACGAGCCACCCAGTGAATTTAAACCCGAGGACAACAGGGTGAAAATTGCCTTTGATGCGGACGCAGTTCTGTTTTCAGAAGACTCAGAACACCGCTACAAAACAGAGGGAATAGATGCCTTTCACCAATACGAGGAAAAACACGAAAACGACCCCTTAACAGAGGGCCCGTTTGCCAATCTCCTCATTAAACTGTCTAAAATACAAGAAGAACTCCCCACCTCCATTGAACTCTCCCCCTTGCGTTTGGCCATAGTTACCGCCAGAAGCGCTCCCTCACACATGCGTGTAATTAAAACCCTGAGAAAATGGAAGGTATACGTGGACGAGGCCTATTTTTTAGGCGGACTGTCTAAGGATAAAGTTCTCAATGCCTTTGGCGCTCATATTTTCTTTGACGATCAGGAGGTGCATCTCGATATCAGTTCCAAAGTGGTACCCTCGGGCAAAGTGCCCTATACTTCTGATTCCCCCCTGCGCCAATTAAAGAGTAAAAAGGATAAATAAAATCTCTAGTGTACACCATAATGCAGGCCCACCAATAGTCATTTTGATATTTTTAACTATTCTCTCCGGGGCTATGGCACGGTTATTGTCTTATCCTTACTCAACAGACCTTGTGATTTACAGGCAAAATCTACAAAATGATTGCATTTGGAATTTTATTAACCGTACTGATATTAATAGGTAGCGAGTATTATCAGGAAGCGTAACCCGGATTTTGATTTCCGGTTTACTGGGCTACGGCTTCAAACATGCCCTTGGCCTGTTCCTCTGAGAATATTTTACCCATTCCATTCTGAAAGATATACTCTTTATCTCCCTGGATATGAACCCGTCTGAATCCAAAATTGGAATTCGTGGTGTCGATTTTAAATTCGTAGATAAACCCATCCTCTTCCTCTACCAGGAAACCGTTGAAGAATCTGTTCCCGGAAATGTTGTTTTTCAATTCTCCGACCAGGTTTTCCATACTTCCCGAGTTAAATTCAGAGACAAAAACCTGTACAAAATAATCTTTACCGCCGTCCAATAGAAAATCCTGTTGGCCCATAGTAGTTGATTTCTCAACCTCTAAATCAGCCGGAGCCTTCACTTTAAGGGGAAGGCCGTGCTTCATTAGATCGACCTCTTCAAAGTGATAAGAGGGGTCCGTTTTACAGTTTGTCAAAAATACTAGACCAAAAAGGCCCAAACTAAGGACGATTAAACCGATGGGGGTTTTCATAGGGGTCAATTTTATTTGTTACAAATTTACACAACTTTTTAATTTGTGTAAATTTTTATGGAAAGATATACTGCCGATGAAACATTTAAAATGAAAACCTTTTGTTCAGTTTATTTTCGAGTTTTTATGGTACAACCAATGGCACGGGTCACGGCGGGGTCCGGAGTTTCGCCTTTTGCAACAGCGGAAATAGCATTCTCGAGAAATTTTTCAGTCACACCTTCTTCATCCTGATAATTGTCATCGATAGCTCCTATATACCTCACTACCTTATCGCTGTCAAGCAAAAAAACATGAGGAGTGCGGGTGGCTCCGTATTGCGGATACACGGTTTGACCTTCGTCGAGGAGATAGGGAAATTGAAATCCTTTCTCCGCGGCTCTTTCCCTCATCTTTTCAAAACTATCTGCGGGGACTAATTCAGGGTCGTTGGGATTTATGGCAATCAAAGGAAATCCTTTAGTTGCATATTGGTCGTGCAAGTCATTCATCCGATCTTCATAGGCCACCACAAAAGGGCAATGATTACAGGAAAAAATTACAATAAATCCATTGGCATCCTCATAATCGCTGAGGGAAACGATGGTTCCATCCACATTTTTCAGTGAAAAATCAGGGGCTACATCTCCTATTTTCAAGCCACCACCATCGCCGGCTGTAGCAGTAAAAGCAGCAAATAACAAGGAGATAGAAATCAAAAAAGTCAGTACGGTTTTCATGTGTTTTAGTCTTTTAAAAAAGGTTTAATAATATCCTCTAACTCCCCAATCGAGTGAAAAGTTTTTTCAAAAAATTCACTTTTGTCTCCATTGCAAACCAGTGTAGCGGGAATAGCTCCCGTCCAGTCCCCGGAAACTTTTGGAATCCATTCATTGGCATAGGGGTCGTTTAATAAAAACACTTCTGCTTCAACCTGATGTTCGCCTATAAAGGGTATTAACCTGGAATCCAGCTGCCTGAGGAAATCGAGACTCACCAGTACAAAGTGAAGCCCCTCGTCTTTATACTTTCTGTGCAATTCGAGAAAATGGGGAAGTTCTTCCACACAGGGTTTGCACCAGGTCGCAAAAAAATTGACGATGTATACTTCATTATCTTCCGGATTGGGGCAAAGTAAGGGCTCCAGTTCGTCAAAATTGACTACTTTTACCTCCCCAATTGGCGGGGCTGTATTAGAAGAGTTGCCCATACTTCCCATTACAGGACTGATGAATAGGAGTAAATTGCATGACAATAGAAAAAGTAATTTCTCCAAAGCATTTATTTTTTGTAAAAATATAATGGTCACAAGCCTTAAAAATCTGACCATTAAATATAAATTATGGTACTCTTATTCTTAATAATTGTACGAAGTTTGATAGATTGTAACTTCAAAAAAGAAAAATTGTTTTAAATTGTGTTTTAATTGAATCCGGTAAAACTGACATTAGTATTAAAATAAATTTTTTTAACAATAAAGTTTGTATTAAATTAGCTTTCAATTGAGACCCATAACTCATTAAAATGAAGAGAATCAAGGTAGTCTTGGCAGATGAACAAAATCTCTTAATTGATGGCCTCAAACATCTATTAAGGGACTGCAACGGTACTTATGAGTATGAGATTCGCAAATGCATCGACAATGGCGAGGATCTTTTAGGTGCCGCCCGGGAGGAGGAATTTGATTTGGTTATCATGGATATTAAGCTCCCCATCATCGACGGAATAGAAATTATACACCGAATAAAAGAACAGAAACCCCAATCCCGGATTTTAATTTTAACTTCCTACAACAGCAATAAATTTGTTAAGTCGGCCTTCAAACAGGGAGCCGATGGATATATACTCAAAAACAGTACGACCGATGACCTCAAAAATGCCATAGAGGAAGTGCTCGCAGGCGTAGCTCACATGGGCAATGGAGTTGGGGTTTCCCCGGGAAAGAACGGGGTCAAAAAAAAAAATGAGAGTGCCGTTTGGGTAATAGAGGATAATTTTCTCATCAAAAATTACCTCACGAGGAGAGAATTGGAAATACTCTCGCAAATAGCCCATGAAAAGGACAATAAGGAAATTGCTCAAAAACTCTACATCAGCGACCAAACAGTCAGCGTCCACAGGAAGAACATCATGAAAAAATTAAAAGCCCACGACAACGGGCAATTGAAAGCTATCGCCCTGCACCACGGGCTTACTCAATATTAATAATCGACTATTTCTTTAAGAAATCAGGATTCGTTCACGATTTGCAGTTTCGCATATTTTAGCATAATGCGCTTACTCGGACTGTCGGAATCCTCAAAGTGGATCGTAGCTACACGGTTTTGATTTTTCCCCTCAATAGACTGCACTTTGCCCTCTCCGAACCTGATGTGCCTCACCTTCATTCCCTCCGTTATTTCGGCCGGGTTACTCACCTTAAAGTCAGCGGGTGGAGCACTCGGCACAGAGGTGGTTTTCCGCTTTCCGGTAAAAGATCCCGTTACTTTGGATTGAGTTTGGCTCTGCAGGGATTCGCCCAGCACCACCTCGGGGTTTAGGTAGTGTTCAGCATCAATTTCAGCAAGAAACCGACTGGGTTCATTGAACCGCATGGTTCCGTATTGGTATCTAGAATTGGAAAAAGACAAATTGAGCTGTTCCATAGCCCTTGTGATGGCCACGTAAAACAACCTCCTCTCCTCGTCCATAGATGCGGGGGAGTCCTTTGCCATGAAGGAGGGAAACAGATTTTCCTCCAGTCCAACTACAAAAACAGATTTAAATTCCAATCCCTTGGAGGCGTGTGCCGACATCAAAAGCATTCTGTCTTCATCGTCCTTATCCTCGTCAAAATCGGTAATAAGTGCCACACTTTGCAAATATGTACTGATCGATTTGTCCTGATTGTCCGGTAAATCCGTTATGAATTCATCGCTTTCGATAAACTCTTTAATACCGTCCAACAGGGCAGAGATATTTTCCTGCCGGCTCATTCCCTCGATGGAGTTGTCGCTGGACAGCTCAGACAACATACCGGACTTCTTATAGGCCAGGTTGGCTAAATCGTAAGCATTTAGTTTGGCTGACTCGGCATTGAGGTTAGCGATTAGCTGTTTAAACTTTTTCAACAATCCGGAAGTACGCGCATTGAATTCGGGACTCTCAAGGGCTTCCCAGGCCGGAATTCCCTTTTTGTGGACCCTGTCCATGACCTTCTCAAGGGTGGTTTTTCCAATGCCCCTGCGCGGGTAATTAATCACCCTTCTAAAGGCCTCGTCGTCTAATGGATTCACCGCAAGTCGCAGGTAAGCCATGAGGTCTTTCACCTCTTTTCGCTGGTAAAAAGACATGCCCCCATAAATTTTATAGGGAATATTCTGACGCCTCAATTGCTCTTCAAACACCCGGGACTGGGCATTGGTTCTGTACAGAATTGCTATTTCGCTATTGGCGTAGTGAAATCGGTTCCTCTGTTCGACTATCATCCCCGCTATCCTCCTGGCTTCTTCGGTATCCGACAGGGCCTTAATCACCTGAATTTTACTGCCCGAAAGGTGATTGGTCCAGATCTTTTTCTGTATTTGGTTTTTGTTGTGTGCAATCACATTATTTGCCGCAGCTATAATGTGGGGAGTAGAGCGGTAATTCTGCTCCAATTTATAGGTTTTCAGCTCGGGAAAATCTTTCCTGAAGTCCAATATATTGGAAATGGTGGCTCCCCTGAAGGCATAAATACTCTGGGCGTCGTCGCCCACTATGCAGAGATTCCTTGGACTTCCCGCGTACTTGGTCAATCGCTTTACTATGGCGTACTGCAAAAAATTGGTATCCTGAAACTCATCTACCAGCACATGGCTGAATTTCTCCCGGTATTTTTGGACTACATTATCTTTGTTTTCGTAAAAAAGCCTAAAGGTCATCAACAACAGGTCATCAAAATCCATTGCTCCCGCTTTTTTACACCGCTTCGTATACTGCTCGTATATTTTATAAACCATGGGTTTTTTATCCAATTGGTCTCTGGATATAAATTCGGGATTATTGGAATATGCCTTCCAGGTAATCAGGTTACTCTTGGCGTTGGAAATACGCGACAATATAGCATTGGGGGGGTAGTTTGACTTTTCGAGTCCCATGTTTTTGACAATATCCTTGATCAGCGTCTTAGAGTCCTCAGAATCGTAAATCGAAAAAGTAGTGGGATAATCCAGCTTATCGGCCTCCATTCTCAGTATTCTGGAAAAAATGGAGTGAAAGGTTCCCGCCCATACATTGCGCGCTGCGTCCCCCACCACACTGGAAATCCGCTCTTTCATTTCCCGGGCAGCTTTATTCGTAAAGGTCAGGGCCAGCACTTTGTGGGGAGGAATACCCGAGTGAATGAGATGAGCTATCCTGTAGGTGAGTACCCGCGTCTTACCGGATCCGGGCCCCGCAATAACCATTACCGGTCCATCCGTTTGGGTGACCGCCTTTCTCTGTACATCGTTCAACTGCGATAAAAAATCATTCATTCATTGGTCCTTTACCGGGGTTACTCGTTTAACCCCTGTTATAACACGCCCTCTATCAACCGCTGAATTGTAACTCTTACCATCAGTTTGGGGGGTGTTTTTTAAAACACAAACTTACAAACTACTACCCTCAATTGGTAAATAACTGTCAATAAAATACCTACGTTTTAAGCCGAACTAAACATGAGGGATACGTGGGTGAATAAAAAGTTTGAATATTTTAGGGAGCGGGTGTAACAATTACCTGTAAATCATCGTTTTAAATGCTAGTAAAAGGTTTTTTTAATCAAAAAATAGCAAGTGAAATTTACTTCAAAGTTAATCATTCTCACCCTGCTTTTACTGGTATTTATATTGCTACCTGTATTTGTGGAGGGAGCCGCGGTGTGGTTAATCTCTGCTGTATTTTTTACAGCGGCGATGATATGGATAGTGGTAGCCATACTTAAAAAAGGCAATAGACTTCCCGACAACAAAAACGATCAGTATCCACTGCCGTAATCCCAAATATATAATACCAATAAAAAAAGTGAGTCCAAAAAAACCTATTTGATCACCTTAAGCTCTTTTCCCACCTTTTCAAAGGCATCCAATGCCCTATCCAAGTGGTCGCGGTCATGGGCAGCACTCAGCTGGACTCTAATCCTCGCTTTGCCCTTCGGGACAACCGGAAAATAAAAACCGATTACATAAATCCCCTCCTTCAGTAATGCTGTAGCAAATTCCTGTGACAGCTTAGCGTCGTAAAGCATAATCGGAACAATGGGGTGCTCACCGGGTATGATATCAAATCCTCTATTGGCGAGCCCCTCTCTGAAGTAGCGGGTATTGGATTCAAGTTTATCCCTCCATTCTGTATTTGAAGTCAAGGTGTCCAAAACAGCTATGGATGCACCCACTATGGCAGGGGCTACGGTATTGGAGAACAAATAAGGCCTCGACCGCTGTCTCAGCACTTCTACTATTTCTCTTCTCGCTGCGGTAAATCCACCGGAAGCTCCACCCAATGCCTTGCCAAAAGTACCGGTGACAATGTCAATCCGGTCCATAACTCCTTTGTATTCATGAGTTCCTCTTCCAGTTTTACCCATAAACCCTGTAGAATGACAGTCGTCTATCATCACCATGGCGTCGTATTTTTCGGCAAGGTCGCAAATTTCATCCAATTTGGCAATGGTGCCATCCATGCTGAACACCCCGTCGGTGGCGATAAGTCGCCTTCTGGCGCCGGAGGCTTCAACCAACTTCTCTTCCAGGTCTTTCATGTCGCTGTTTTTATAGCGGTACCGGGCCGCCTTGCAGAGCCTAATTCCATCGATGATGGAGGCGTGATTCAACTCGTCAGAGATGACGGCGTCTTCTTTGGTCAACAGCGGCTCGAAAAGGCCTCCGTTGGCGTCAAAGGCAGCGGCGTACAATATGGCATCCTCCATCCCAGTAAAGTCGGCAATTTTCCTCTCCAATTCTTTGTGCAGATCCTGGGTGCCGCAAATAAACCGCACCGAAGACAGGCCAAATCCATGTGAATCAATGGACTTTTTTGCAGCTTCTACCACCTGTGGGTGAGAAGAAAGGCCTAAGTAATTATTGGCACAAAAGTTCAATACTTCCCTGTTGTTGGCGGTAATTTCAGCAGCTTGAGGAGTGGTAATAATTCGCTCTTCCTTGTACAAGCCCGCTTCTCTTATTTCTGAAATCTCTTTCTGAAGTTTTTTTCTTACGCTGTCGAACATAGTAAATTTATTTTTTTAATTTTTCTTGAATGGCAAGATACATCTCTTTGGTCAATTTGGAGATGTCGTAGGCTCTTTTCCAGCCCCAATCCTTTTGTGCATCACTGTCGTCCAGGCTGCCCGGCCAGCTGTCTGCAATTTTTTGCCGGTAATCAGGTGCGTATTCTATGGTAAAATCCGGACGGTATTTTTTAATCTCCTGGTAAATTTCCTCCGGCGTAAAACTCATTCCCTGTAAATTGTATGAAGTGCGCACCTTAATCCGGTCTGAAGGGGCTTCCATAAGTTCAATGGTAGCCCTAATAGAATCGTCCATATAGATCATGGGAAGCCGCGCACCGGCTTCCAGGAAACACTCGTAATGCCCCTCTTTTACTGCTGCATAAAAAATATCCACCGCATAATCGGTAGTTCCACCCCCGGGCATGGTCTGATAGCCGATTACTCCGGGGTATCTTAGAGACCGCACGTCAAGCCCGTATTTTTCAAAATAGTAATTGCACCAGTTTTCCCCGGCTGCCTTGCTGATTCCATAAACTGAGCGCGGAATCAATACTGCATTCTGTCCGGTGCGGTCCTTGTCTACCCCTTCGCCAAAGACAGCGATTGAACTGGGAAAAAACACCCTTTCCGTTTTTAATTCCACAGCTACTTCCAAGGCATTGAGCAATCCCTTCATATTGATGTCCCAGGCGAGAGATGGATTTTTCTCACCGGTAGCAGACAAAATAGCAGCCAAATGATAAAAGTGATTGATTTTGTGATTTGACAAAGCCGTTTTCATTCCGTCTTTATCCAGTACGTCCAGTTTCTCAAAGTGGCAGTTAAACCCCGGGTCTGAGGAAATATCGGTCGCCACTACCTGGTCCTTCCCGTATTTTTCGATAAGAGCACGGGTTAATACCTGACCTATCTGCCCTGCAGCGCCGGTTAATAATACTTTAGTTCGGGACATACGTTATCTGTTTTTAAGAGAGGCCAAATATATAACTTTGTTTTCAAAAAACAGTTTAATCCCGAACTAATCCGAACCAGAACTGAAAAGGAGCAAGCCCCGGGAAAAATTCCCGGAATCGAGCTAATCCCTCCGCCCGATAATGATTTGGCTCGCTCGCAGGAATTTGTATTACATTAGTCAGGCAGGTTATCCATAATGTCTTTCACTGAAGATCTCTCCCGGTAATCCGGGTCGAAATGTCTCCAAACCACCTGCCCGTTTTGATTTATAATAAAAGTAGCGGGAATGGGTAAGCGTTGGCTATGATCAGAATGTGCGTTTTTCAGGTCGGCACCCAGCATAGTCTGCAGTCCTTTAATTTCTCTATCAGAGGGTCGAAAAGTGACATCGAACAGATCGGAGATCAGGTATTCCCTATCGTGCAACAGTCTAAAATCTGCCTGGGTTTTCTCAGCCGTTTGAACCAGAAATTCAGGCTTTTCAGGGGAGATACCCACCACTTGAGCACCCGCATTACTTATCAGATTCAAACTGTCCTGCAATTGACTCAAATGTCGATTGCACAAGGGACACCACTGTCCCCGATAGAACACAAGTACCACAGGACTGGCCTCAAGGGCTTCCTTTAATGAAAAGGCCTCGCCGTGTTGGTCAATAGCTATAAAATCAGAGACATAAGCACCCACTTCAATGCCGGTGGCCTCATCTGCAGATCGGTACTCCGACTGGCCGTATAATTCTAAGCCACCAATTAAAAAAAACAGGAAAAAGGTTAATAAAGCTGTTGTGGTATTTAAAATTTTCATATTTTTTTATTTTTGTTGAAATCTATTTACAATTCAAATTTAAATTTATTTTTTACAGATAAATGAACTACAGTTGGACGGAAGTCTGTCTTAATTATCTTTGAATTATCAATGTTCCCTTTATTTCGCCCCTCCTCATGTCCTCGGATTTTATAACAAAAAAGTAGGCACCTGCTGAATAGGGCAACAGATTGAGCTCAAAGGTGTTTCCCAAATTATTAGTTTCCAATAAAAATTGCCCTCTCTCATCGAATAGAACAAGGGAGGAACTCTTATCGCCGGGATTTTCAAAATATATAACGACATCCCAATTTGCCGGATTGGGTACTACTTTATAACCCCTGTCAGCAGTATTAAAAATATTCACTGAATAAATCTCTGTAGTGTTATATCCGCCAAATTCAACTCGGTAGTAATTTACGGTGTTTTGCAACGGATTCTCATCGACAAAGTCGTAACCCACGGGAAAATCCGGGCTGCCACAAATACCTGTCACCACTCCAATCTGCTTAAAATTAACACCATCCTCAGACCTTAAATACCGAATTCCATCACAGGTATTTCCCTCACTGATGACCGCTCTAAAATGGACTTTACCCTCCATTTCAAAAATGTCAAACCGATCCAGGTCTATGGTTCTTTGACCGCTTAGGGCAGCACTAAGGCCAAGTACCCATATCAACCCCATAAATAATACTCTAATCTGCATATCCGATTATTTAACTCAATTATCAACCTTTGAACGAAGAGTTGCTCCTCTCCTTACACAGGGTGAGTTTTAAAATGGATTGGCTGTTTTATAAGAACCCGACAAAGTTCAATTATAGTAAATAAGAGAGATTACCTTATTACTCTCTCTTTGCCAGCGACAAAAAAATATTTAGCCTGAAGAGAAAATGCATTTAAGAGTTAACCTTTAGGCTATTAGGGGAGAAGATTCGGCCCGGGGCCCGGCAGGGAAATAGGACCTGATTATGTCAGTTTTGACTACCTTCTTTCGGCTGGCCACAGCCCGGATTTTAAGGAGATTTCATCACTTTAGATTTGATATGCTCTTTTTCGTCGGGAGTAAGAGACCGGGAGGATCGGTCTTCAATATTATTTTTCAGGAAATAATCAATGAGTCTGGACTGTTCATCCCAAAACTTACAAACTTTACACAGTTTGTTGTGGTAGGAGAGCATAATATTTTCGGAGAGCGAGAGTCCTTCCTCACTTTTTTTAACGGACAAGAAGGTAGCCTTTCGGCAACTCAGTTTGTCCATTGACATCATCCATTTTAAAAATACATTCATAATTCAGAGTCAGGGCAGCATTTTTTCCATGCAATCCCTCAGTTTTAATTTAGCGCGGTGAACAATCACCCAATAATTTGACGAACTAATATTCAATAACTTACAAATTTCGCTGGATTTTACTTCATCCATGTATTTTAGCTTAATAACAGCAGCAGGCATTTCTTTAAGGTGGTCAATACATTCCTCCAACGTGCTTTTTAGATGTTTAAAATCCTCTTCCTTTTTTACATCGTAGGTAGCCAACCAATCACCGGGCATTTTATCCATTTGCCACATATCAGATTGGTCAAAGTACATGGAATAATCCAGCTCAACTGTTTTTTTATTCATTCTCGAAGCCAGCGATCGGTAGTGGTCTATTATTTTGTTTCTCAACACTTTAAACAACCATGACTTCAGGTGGCTGGCCTCCTTGAGTTGATCCGCATTTTCAAAAGCCTTCACAAAAGTTTCCTGAACCAGGTCTTTAGCCAGGCCTTCGTCCTTAGTCCTGCTGACTGCAAATCCAAAAAGCATGTCGGCGTATTGATCGACCATTTTTTCAATAAATAAATTTTTCTCCGGGGCGGTCATCGGCTGGCCATTTTAATTCAAAGATTGCTAGGTTGTAAATATTCTGAAACGCGTAATTCGTTGAATTTGTTTTTAAAGGTCCTTATTCACATCACAAGTGCAATTCTGGACCGGCTTAACATAAAAAAGGCCAGGCTTTCGCCTGGCCTGTGTCGGGATGACAGGATTTGAACCTGCGACCACTCGCCCCCCAGACGAGTACTCTACCGGACTGAGCTACATCCCGATGCTCCTATTTTCTCTAAATTAATCGTTGTTTTGATAATCCCTTTCTTTGCGTTGACTCCTGATCATTCCGAGCAACATGCGGGAGATTTTATCCATATCGGTGTAAAAGTCCTCGTATTCGTCTTCACTTATAGCGTCCATATCCTTCATGATATGCAGGAGGGTAACGCACTCAAATACAAAAACCCTGGATTCGGTATAGTATTTTTTCTTTTCGTGATAGCCCAGCCGAGCGGTTCCTTCAGCCAATTTGGAACCAATATTGGTGACCACAAACCTAAACCGCTCTGCGTAAAAATCGTCCATAGTGGGATGAAAAGCCACCCACTTCAACAATTTGCTACTGGCTTCTCTAATCTCCTGATAGAGATCTAATTTTTCAAAATCAAACATAATTTGTTGCTGGACTAATCAAAAAAACCTTTTTTTCTCTACCAAAATCACCGGTATTTTTCCTGAATAAAGTGCCGCTGACTTTTTTACTCGTGGGCATTACAGGATTCGAACCTGTGACCTCTACCCTGTCAAGGTAGCGCTCTAAACCAACTGAGCTAAATGCCCAAATACCGAACAATTCAATAATGAAGCGCAAAAATAAATAGAAAATTTAACCTATTCAAACAACCGGTACCTTTAAACTCAATATTCTTTTAAAATGCGTTTGACAATTATCGCATTCAGGGCCGTTCGAATTTCAATCAGATACCAACCGGATACCCAACTACTCGTATTTAACACGCCCTGAAAACCCTCAGCACCGTTTAACCGGGCCACCTCTACCCCTCGTGAATTGTAGACTTTTAGTTCTTCCCAATCGAGGCCATCAAACTGTATATACACCCTTTCAGATGCGGGATTGGGAAAAATTTTTACTCTTTGATGTAATTCAAGAGATAGAACACGAGTAAAAATAATTTCTTTTTCTCCAGAGGAAAAAACGCATTCCGCATCATTGATGATCTCCAATCTGTACACCCCACTTTCCTCGATAATCAAAGTGGATTGAGTCGATTCCTGTACTACCAAATCGTCTAAAAACCAACGGTACAAAACCCCTTCCTCCTCACTTATTAAAGTATCTCCGGATTGATAAAAATCCGGAAAAAGTTCCTCCGGGCAAGTCAATTCAATTTCCGGATTCAATTTGCAATTGTTTTCGTCTGTAATTTGTAGTGAATATTGACCGCACTCCAGATCGCCCAAAGTGACCATCCCCATTTCTACTTCCCCCAAGTCAGATGAATAAGGAGGTGTACCGCCATTGAGTGTAACAACTATTTCCCCGTCTGATGTGTAAGAACAGCTGGGGGGATTAACTTCGAGAGTATAGTTAAATTCAGTGCAAGTACCGGTCAGCTTCATAACCTGGCCCGTTCCAAATTGTGTAAGGTAGAGTTCTCCGTGATTGTCCTCACCGAAAGCAGTCAAATTCCATTGGGGGATTTCCAATATCAGATCAGCCGTATACATCATGGCAAGTGAATCGTAGTTCAACATCCATATCCTGCCTGAGCAAAAGTCGCCAAAAATATATTTTCCGTAAAGTTCGGGAATTTGATCGCCCCGATAAACATACCCTCCGGTAACAGAACACTCCGCAGCACCTTGATTGGAGTACTCATAAACGGGATAGTCGAAGGGGCCCGAACAGTCCCCGCTCAAATTGAAGGGTTCCGACCCCTCGTAACACCTCCATCCGTAATTTTCCCCACCTAAACTTCCAGCCGGCTGAAAATTAATCTCTTCCAATTTGCTCTGCCCCACATCTCCAATCCACAGATCGCCCCGATCCCTGTCGAATGAATTTCTCCAGGGATTTCTCAATCCCATAGCCCAAATTTCATCCAATTTAAAGTCCGTACCAGCATAGGGATTGTCGTCGGGTATTTCGTAGGGTTCCTCACCATCCACATCAATGCGGAGGATTTTTCCCAATAAACTCATCGGATCTTGAGCCCGATCGCCGGGATCACCTCCATTTCCGCCATCACCGGTAAAAATATAAAGATATCCATCCGGTCCAAAATGCAAATCACCGCCGTTGTGATTGGTATAAGGTTGACTTATTTCCAGCAATTGATATTCCGATTCAGCATTGGCAATTTCGAGATTATCTTCATCCAGTAAAAACCGGGAAATTACCGTATTCCCCTCGTTATTGGTATAGTTGACAAAAAAAGAGGTATTGGCAGGAAAATCGGGGTGAAAAGCGAGTCCTAAAAGCCCCTGTTCACCGGAAACAGATCTAACCCTGTCCCTTATCTCCAAAAAAAAACCATTGTAATTGCCATTCGAATCTAGGGAGCGAATGGTACCCGGCTTTTCCAACACATAAAGCCGATCTTCACCGGAGTGGACAATTCCCAATGGTTGAGTGAAGCCCGTTGCAAATTCTTTGAGTTCAAGTCCGGGGGTTACCTGTGCCCTCAGCCCGTCATTTAATAAAATTAAAAGTGGGAGCAATACCCACGCGCTCATAAATAAATTAACAGGTGTTTTCACTGGTTTGGAGTTTAATTGATATCGATTAAATAATCGACAATAATAACATAAACATACCTTTAATATTTGAATTAATCCAATAAATGGGGTAACTTTATCTATTGTAATTTTTATAAAAAACCGTAACCCAATAAATTTAAATGCACATGAAGCCAATGAGGAATTTGGAAGAAATTATGACTAAAGAGGTGGTAACCCTGCGTCCTGAAGAGCCTTTAAAAAAGGCCGTGGATTACTTTGACCGCTTGTCCATCCACCATTTGCTCATTACAGATGGGAAGCACGGGAAGTTGTTGGGCATTCTGAGCAAGACCGACGTCCTGAATGTTTTTCTAAGCAACCAGGGATCAGAGGACCCGATTTCCTTCAACGAGTTACTCGACCAAAAGGTAAGTGTGGCCATGACCGAGGACCCCATATATTTGGATCCTTCGGATTCCATTGGGTTGGCAGCCGACCTCATTTTGAGTAATAAGTTTCACTCTCTCCCCATAGTTGAGGACAATAAATTAATGGGAATTGTGACTTCTCACGATTTATTGAAATTTGCATTTCAACAGATAAAGCCCGAGGACATCACCGAACCCTTCGAGGAGTAAACCCCGCATAGTTTTGCTCTATTTATCCTCTTTTCCCTTTAAGTTGCTGCTCAGAAAATCAATTAAATCGTTGGCGGTAAAGATTCCAACCAACTCTCCGTTTTCCACGACGGGAAGGGCGTGAAATCGGCCATCACCAAATAATAAAATCGCCTTTTCAATGGAGTCTGACGGGCTACATACTGTGGGGTTAGGCGTCATGTAATCCACAATTAAGTCGTCTAATTCTGAGGGTTCTGACCCATCCCTCACGTCCATTACCCTGGAACATACGCGCAATAAATCATTGGCGGAAATTATGCCCTCAATTTCCCTGATTTTACTGACAATAGGCAAGTGATGAATTTTTAATTCGTTAAACAAACGGGCTACGTGCTTAACCGTGAAATTCTCCTTCCCCACAAGAATATTACGGGTCATGTAATCACCGACCTTATTGGTGGCAATAAGGTCATTGAGGGTAGGGTTTTCTGATGTATTGTTGCTCATTCTTTCTAAATTTTTCTATACCATTAAATCAGGTGTGAAAATCAAATTATACAAATTATGTGGTTCTGAAAGTATCCGTACCATTATTC
>JAGTVA010000012.1 GCA_018224445.1 Saprospiraceae bacterium | reverse complement strand
CTGCGCAATTCTTCATATCCTTTTAAGGGAAAAAAGTCCACTATTTCAAGTTCCTCATTAAACACCACCAGGCCAATAAAATTATCCCTTTCCTCCTCTTCCGTCTCCTGATTGAGGACCACTGTGTGGGTCAAAGAGGCGTACAAGTTTTTCCCGGGGTATTTCAACACCCGGTCAAATCTAATGGGATAGTGCTTCGGCTTTAATTGCATAAAAGCTTCCCTACCCGGCACACAATACTCTTCACCCCAATGCTCATACAAGGCATCAGAAACCCATCTGAACAACTCGTGCACATCCATTTTCTTTCCGATTTCGCCGGTTTGCAGATCGAGAAGGGCCAATTCCACCATGCCAAATAGCAGAATTCCCCGGGTTTCATCGAGCACTTTCAGATTACCACTTCCTGGAAAATGGGTGATGGTGCGCAATTCTTCGTATTCGATTTCTTCCAGATAAAACTTATCCTGAAGAATCAATTCAGGTTGTTGCGCCACAAGGGGAAAGCAGAAACATAAGCTTGGTATAAAGTACAGGAACAGTCGCTTCATTTGCTTGGTGTTGAATCCTTTGTAAAAAAGTTTCAGGCACTGTCGTCGGAAACAAAACTAATAAATTAAGTCAGCCTGAGGTTCTTCTTTACTGAATATTTGAAAAATTTAACAGATTCCATTGATATTTATTCCTGGAAAATTGCAACGACAAGAAGCTATAGGCACCAATGTAAATACATACCTAAACCTAAGTCAACTGACCTATTTACTAAATTCAGGTCAAAATCCAGTGTTTATACCATCCCCCACCCCACTTTCACTGTACAAGATTAGTTGTCTGTAAAGTATTTTATTTCTTCCCCCTATTTCTGGTAATTTAACCCGGAAGACAAAATTCCTGACCTAGTAGAGATTCCCTGGAGGAGATATTGGGAGTACCGAAGACTAACCAACACCCGACTTTCACAAGAAATCAACCGTTGTTTATCTTAAGCTGAGAGTATACCCTGACACAACCTACACTCCATTAGAATTCTGGAGGGGAACTCCTTTATCCTTACTACCCGATACTTCATAATAGGGATGTCCTTCTTTTAATTGAGCTACAGAAGCCAATTTGAAAATAAATTAAAACTTTTCAAAACTTTTCTTTGCTATAGTTAGTTATCCTAACTATATTTGCACCGACAATTTTGTCACAGAAATTAAAATCTAAAAAAAGATGAGTAAATCAGTTTTCTATCACGCAGGTTGTCCTGTTTGCGTCAGTGCAGAACAAGACATCATTAACCTATTGGGCGCCGACCAGGTGGAGGTAGTTCATTTTGGTAACGACAATTCGAGAATTGCCGAAGCAGAAAAAGCAGGTGTAAAATCAGTTCCGGCTTTGGTCACACCAAACGGGAATGTACTACACATCAACTTCGGTGCTTCCATGGCTGATGTAAAAGGTTAAAAAAAGTTTGCCTCACAAATTTAGGTCAACTAACTTTGTGAGGCATTTTTTATTAAAAATTGCTCGAAAGGAAATTAATACTTAGTTTTGATTTGTTCTTTATTTCAGCTCTCTGTTTTGTTTCTACTCCACTGGTAAGATAAAAGCAGGGCGCGGAATCAATTTACAAATTAGATCTGTGACAGTGTGATACAATTTGAAATTAACCAATCCGGATACTTTTTTTCGGGCGAGGCAGACAGATCACATTAACAGCAGGGAGTTCAGTAAGACTAAAGTTGCATAAAATTCAAACCAAATGGAGAAATCTGCCTTTGATTTAGAAAATCAAAATTCAAGTATTGAGAGCAAAATCATCGCCTCGTTGGAAAGAGTTTCACAGGCCTTTAGAGTATTGCTTTGGAATGAAAGTAAAGAATTTTCCCTGAGTCCCATTCAGGTCCAGGTCCTCGTCTTTCTGCTTCATCACTCTGCAGAAAAAAGAAAAGTAAGTTATCTGGCAGGTGAATTCAATGTAACCAAAGCCACTGTCAGCGATACGGTAAAAACACTTGATCAAAAGTCGCTTATAAAAAAAGAATACGAGCCCCACGACACCAGAAGCTACATCATACATCTGACCCAAAAAGGCAGGGAAATCGCCGAACAAACTTCTCTGTTTTCAAAGCAAATTCAGGTTCCAATCGACCAATTGGATTCGGAAGACAAAGAAAATTTATTATTGAGCTTACTCTCTATTATTCATCATTTAAATAAAGCTGGGGTAATTACCATTCAGAGAATGTGTTTTACCTGCCGATTTTACAAACCCAACCACAATGGACAACGCCATTTTTGCGGGTTATTAAACACTAAACTTGCGGACACAGAATTGCGCTTAGATTGTCCGGAACACAGTTTGAAAACCATCGAGTGACAGCAAACCGGACATTCAATAAGTCCATCCAAACTAATTTTTACTCTACCCTATGAAAGTTCTCTTTCAATCAATTAACTAAATTTTGCCGTCCCCTACTCTATCTTCGGTAATTTCTTTGGTCAATCAAGTGCAAATCTGACGGGAACCAAATATTTTACATGAACAGCTTTCCCCTCTTGGTACCCGGGAGTCCACACTTTTTCCCTGCTCATTTCTTCAAAAACCCTCACGACCTCTTCTCCACATCCACCACCTATATCTCTTAAAATGTTGATTTCGTCCATCTGTCCTGTTGATTTCACAACAAACCCCACAACCACCTGGCCGGTAAGCCCTTCCTTCGACGCCTCCTCCGGATACCGTATGTTCTCGTATATCCATTTCAGCATCTTCATATCAGCGCAATTTTTCTTATCCTCCAGGCTGCCCTCCATATCCTCACAGCCCGGAAACCGGGGCATTTGATCCACCACCTTGTAAATTAATTCCCCTGAGGACGACAGAGTAGGTTCCGGAATGCTGTCATTAAATACACCCGACTCACTGATTTGGTGATAGTCTCTGGATTCAAGGTCTACGGAAGAAAAAGCCCACATCAATAAAGTGGAAAACAAAATTAAAGCGCAGTGAAAAGTTCGATTTTTAATTTTTGTTGCCATCATACCTATTCGATTTTTAAGATTGTTTGAAAAAAATGGTGATACAAATAACGGAGAGGGATAATTCACATCCATTTGCCGACTGAGTAACAATTGAAAATAATACCTCTTCTCTACCTTTTTAAGTACTCCATAGTCCGCACTGAACTCGTGTACTTCCTCCAGGGCATTCCTAATCCAATAAACCCAGGGGAAGAACCAAAGTGCGCTGCAACAAAGAAACATCCACACCTTGTCTACCCAATGCTTCTCCTTTACGTGTACCAGTTCGTGCAGCACGATGGTCCGATAGGCTTTGGAATCCTCTACCACACTTTTGGGTACGTAGATTTTTTCAAAAAAGGAAAACGAAGAGGGGAAAGAAACAGCGTAAATTTTTACCCCTTCCACCCGGTCTATATATTCAGCATTCCTCTTCAGGCTGTGAAGTTTACCAAAGGACTTGAAGGTCCTGAAAACGACGTACAACACACCTGCGAGGTATACCAAAATCCCCATTCCCATCCACAAAGCCCAATCGAAAGCGGGTTCCGAACTGCCGGAGACAGAATTTACCGCAAACCCGCTACTTCCCAATACCAACTCCTCCATCCACACCACTACATTGGTCTCGGAAGTTACACTCCAGAAATTGGGAAACAGAGGAGCCACTATCCCCAGTGGGATTAAGATCAGCAAAAAGTATCGACTCAGAGAAAACAACCTCAGCTTTCTGAATCCCAGTCGATAAACCAATAGGCCTAAACTCCAGAGGAGCACCACCTGTATGATGTACATTGCAGTCATAGGTCTTCGCTTTTTTGTATCATATCCATGATTTGTGAAAGGTCTTTTAAACTCAACTTTTTTTCCCGAATCAAAAAGCTCACCAATTCCTTGGAAGATCCCTCAAAAAAATCTTCCTCCAGGTTTTCTAAATAATGCAAAAGGTAGTAATCCCGGTCTATCACCGGGAAATACAAATGCGTCCTGCCATAGGCTTTGTGATCCACAAAACCCTTCTTCTCCAATATCCGGACTACAGACGAAACCGTACTGTGGGGTATCTCAGGGTCACCTATCTTATTGATGATTTCCCGAACAGTACACTCCCCCATTCCCCAAATGTGTTGCATGATCTCCTCTTCTGCCTCCGTAAGTTTTCGATTCATAACTAGGTTTTTAGTTTTATAACGTAAAGTTACGTTGTTAGGATATATTTTCCAACTCTTTTTAAGTATTTATTTTTTCACATTTATATTAATCTCAAAATCAATTATTTTAGTTTAAAATTAATTTTGTATTGCTGTCTTCGAGAGCCCTTCGGCAATACTTATCTACCATCTCAGATAATGATAATTGTTTATCCACTCCGGGTGGCTGAGGCGATCCCTGAGTACTATCGAAGGGTGGTTCCTAGCTGGTCGAAGGGCTCTCGAATCCAGGGAAATTTATTCCCCATAATTTCACCATTTAAATATTTTCTGAGTACATTCAAAAATTAATTTAACTCATCTGTATGGATAAGGAAATGTTCTTGTTTTATCGTTGCCTTCGAGAGCATCAGGCAGCGGGTTTGTGGGGATTTTCATATTGTTCCCTTCTAGAGCCCTTCGGCAGGCTATTAGATTTGCACTATTAGTAAATTATTCACTGCTCGTAAACCGTAAACACGAATCAAATCTCCTTCAAATTGATGAAGGAAGGACTCACGTATCCCTCCCCAACTGATTGGGGATTGGCGGATAGAAAGGGCGCAGAGATATATTTAGCTGTTTGAAAAGTAGTACAGCCCTGATTTCCGGTTTTCTTCTGTGAACAAACATTTTGACAGGGACCTTCCCAAGCTGCGGGAGTCATTCACATCGATTTTGAAAAGGGATTTATCCGCGCCGAGGTCATCAGCTACTGGGACTTTATCGCCTATGGCTCTGAACACGCAGCCAAAGAAGCTAGAAAACACCGCGTGGAAGGTAAGGAATACGTAGTGCAGGACAGAGATGTCATGCACTTTAGGTTTAATGTTTGATACAATTTTGCCATTTCTAGGATGATTCTGCCGAATTTTTGCCTTAATTACTTGTAATTTTTTTACTCTTTTTGGGGTTCCATCAGAGGCAGTAATTTTCAGTGGATTTTACGATTAAAAAGAAGAAATTTGGAAAGTTTCTATAATAAAAAATAAGGAATTCCTTGCTATTTATTAAAACTTTCAATATCTTTAGATTTTCTTAACTAAAATTCAACTGTTATGGAACAAGTATCAAGTATCAAGTATCAATTATCAAGTATCAAGTAGTACTGTTGGTTTTTTTCGCAGCCTTATTCGCTAGTTGTGAAAAAGAAATTAACACTGTTTTGCCTGAAGGAGTAGATAGTTATTCTGAAATTCGTTCTGAACAGGATTCAAATATTTTGTGGCTTGAAGATTTTAGGTTGAATTTAATTGACACATCATCTGCTTTTTCTTATTCCATTAGTGAGGTTGAATATGGTGTGGAGACAGTTTATAATTTAATTGGGTCAGTGGGTCCTAAGATAACCTCAAATTCAAGTATATATAAAGACTCAATCGAATTGCAGGTGCAAAATGGCCTACTTAATGGCAACCGAATCAAAACTCTGAGTTCCCATATTTTTTCAATGATGGAAGACTACGTCTTTCAAAATGATAAGGGTTTTCTTTTTGTAGATATCAATGCAGAAGATAATGGAAGTTTAGCAAAGTTTCATATTAGCCTGATCGCTGCTGATATTAGTGAACCCGATTCTACTGCGGCACTCGTCTCATATTGTACCGAGGACTACTTTTCCTCCCCAGACTGTTTTAGGTCAGCAGTAGGGAATCCTAAAATAGGATCTCAAATTTATGATGGAGGCCCCTGTAATGACATTAACGATGAAACCTCAGCCCAAGTGGAGGTTGAAACTGCTATCCAACATGATATTCCAAGAGTAATTTACCACAGTACTTGGGGAGCATTCGGTGTTATTGAAGGATATATAAGGTATACGAACCCTGACCGTGAAGATTTCTATTTCCCAGATGATCTAGGAAATTTATCAAGCAGTTATGCCAATTGCAGTGCATTAAAACTTGATTTTAAAGATAATAATAATACCTTGTCGGAAATCGAATATGAAACTGACCGACTCAACTGCACATTATGTATCCTGTATGATTATATCGAATCCATTAAGCCAAATGATAAAGAAATTTGTGATATTACCATTTGGGGAGACCTTTTAATCGGAGTTTCGTCTTCAAGTGAAATACACTGGTTTGGTGAAGTGGTTTTTTGTGATGCAGAGGTGGTTAAATTGAAACACCCCGGACCACAGGAGCCTGCACCGGCACCAACTCCAACCGACTTTTTAGGTTCTTTATCCATACTCGATTTATTTGAAAACGAATAAAATTCCTTCACTATGAGAGTATTGTTTTTTATTGGATTGGTGCTGTTTTCAATACCTACCCTCTATTCACAAGTTGAAATAGAGTATTATCCTGCGCCCGAAAACACAGGCCTTTTCCACGTCACCATGATTGGGGAGATACCTTATTATACCGCAAATTTTTACAATGCCACATTTCCAAGAAACGAAACCGAAATATGGTCTTTTGACGACCTCAGGTTGAGAAAGGAACTGGTCATCAGTACGGTAAATGATACCTTGGATCATTTATTTCTATTCGACTTTTGGGCAGAGGGAGAGGAGGTTTTCCTATTTGGATACTGCAGCCACATAACTTCCGGGGATAATTATGTGTATTTTTCAAAAGTGGATATGTCCTCCGGTGAAATTTACGACTTGTCGATTGTACCTTTTGAAGACTACAAACTTAGCTTTGGACATACGTTTGGCGCAATTCATGTGTTGATGAATGAAAGTAGGGAGTGGGTTTTACTCGAAGTAGATAAGATTACTTCAGACAGCAAAGCTCTTCATAGGTTTAGCTTTCATAATGGGACAATGAATTGGGATAGGTTTGAAACACCAATTGATTTAGAAATTTCTCGATTGTATGATGTATTCTATGATTTAGATAATGATTTATTGATTATAACAGCAACCAAAGGCCATAGGTATATTCATGTATTTGACTTGGATTTTAAATATTTATTTTCTCAAAATCCAATTTCATTATTCAATGGAATTAGAAGGCCTTCAGAGACTAAAGTTATAGGTAATACCGGTCCTACCTATCAGATATTAGAGAGAATCCGTCACGAAAATCAATTCATAATTCACCAAAGGAATATGAATAAGGTGGGAAATGAATTATCTATTTCTGAAGAGTTTGTATCTTTTAATGTAACCGACGATGTCTACTTATTGGCAAAGTATCAAAGAGACGATTTAATTATGGTTCACTATTCCAAATCCAGTATCAACAACTTCAATGAGGATTATGGGTTTGACATTATCTACCTCAATCCTAAGGGAGAAATGATAAAAAAATTCTCGATAGAGGAGGAGGAGCCGATGGGAGTTGACTTCCTTCTTATCAATGAGGATACAGGCATTGGGTATGGCTCCGGTAGGTGGACAACTATAGGAGCCTTTGAGCGATTTATTTTTAAAATAAATCTCAATGACACCCTCTCAAACACCGATGGTGGCGAGGAAGGTGTTTTCGGCAGTATTCTAAAAACCAATCTTGTAACTGATGGTAAACTGAGAATTCATGAGGGGGAAATCGAATTGGATCAACTTTCAATTTACGATGTTATAGGTCGTGAGGTAATCCGGCAGGTGGATCAATATGAAGCCGATATTTCATTTTTACCGGCAGGTCATTATTTTTTACAATATCGTGCCAAAAACCGGATGAGGACGGAGCGGTTTGTAAAAGTGGATTAGAACTTTAAACCGCTATTATTCACCCTCGGGAGAAAAGGAAGTCAGGGCCTGGACGGTAGAGAGGGGAACCACCCTTCAGCAAGCAAGGGACCACCCTTCGATAAACTCAGGGGCCGCCTCAGGTAACTTATCTCCGGTGGCTGAGGCTAAATTTCCGATGGCTGAGGAGGTGCCTGAGCATTTTGTCGAAGGGTTCTCGAAGCCCTGGAAATTTATTCCCCTAATTACACCAACTAAATATTTTCTGGGTATATCCAAAAAATAATTTAACTCATCGGTATGGATGGGGAAATAGGCTAATTTTATTGTTGCCTTCGAGAGCCTCAGGCAACTGGTTTGTGGGGATTTTCATGTTGTTCCCTTTGAGTGCTCTTCGGCAATACTTATCTACCACCTCAGGCAAAGGACAGACATAAATTACGACCCAAAACATACATATTAATAATTTTTTTTATACCTTAGTGGTTTGTTTGCAATGGCATTACAAGCAAAACAGCAGTTAAAACAAGGAATATGGCTTCCAGATACAATTGGCGGGAACTATACAGCGGACTTCAAGCCGGAAACAGGGTGAAGCTCGGTCGGGCATTGTCGCTCATAGAGAGTCAAAAAGCAGAGGACCGGGCCGAATCTGCTGAATTGATAGATGCCTGCCTCAGGGCAGAAAAGAGAGAAACGATTAGGGTGGGCATCACCGGTTCGCCGGGATCGGGCAAGAGTTCCACCATTGAGTGTCTGGGAACAGAGGCCATATCCCGTGGGCACCGGGTGGCGGTCCTGACTGTAGATCCGAGCAGCAGCATTACAGGGGGAAGTATTTTAGGTGACAAGACGAGGATGCCGCGCCTGGCCTCCAGCGACAAAGCCTTTATCCGACCCAGTGCAGCCGGTAATACTTTGGGGGGAGTGGCTTCCACTACAAGAGAAGCCATTATTTTATGCGAAGCGGCCGGCTATGATTTTATCGTAGTGGAGACTGTAGGGGTTGGGCAATCAGAAACCGCAGTTTATCACATGACCGATTTGTTTGTTTTTCTGATATTGCCCGGTGCGGGAGATGAATTACAGGGCATCAAGCGCGGTATAGTCGAAATGGCAGATCTGGTCATCATCAATAAAGCCGACGAGGATCGAATAAACCTGGCAGATCAAGCACAAAAAGACTACCGCAATGCACTGCATCTCTTCCGGGAAAAAGAATCCGGATGGCAATCAAGGGTGATGAAGCACAGCATCTTCGATCCCTCTAAAACCAGTGAGGTTTTAGACCAAATCCAGGACTTCAATCGTTTTGTTTCAGCAAATGGCTACAAATTCAGCCGGAGAACTACCCAACAGCTCGATTGGTTTGAGGAAATGCTCAGGAGATCACTACTGGAGTTGGTGGTATCGACCCGGAGAGACATGGATGAACAGCTCAGCACACTG
>JAGTVA010000011.1 GCA_018224445.1 Saprospiraceae bacterium | reverse complement strand
CGGATATAGACTGAAGTCCCATTTTCCCTTTTCCGCCTGCTCCTGGATTGCAAATGAACTGTAATACAGAGACCGCTCTTTAAAATATGTCTGAAAAAACTTCTGCATCTCGATAATGATGCGCTCTCCACTGGCCGTTCTGCAATATATGTCAAAAACCACATTGCGATCCAATTCTGAGGGCCCTAGGTGTTCGTTTTTGGAGAATTCCAGATATTCAATGAGGCCTACATCATCTTCTAAAACAGCATTGAGAAAGTCCAGCAATATATCCTTACTGGCTTCCTCCCCAAATAGTTTTTTAAAACCAAAATCAGTAAAAGGGTTAATGTTTTTGGGTTCACGCTTCATGCAGTAAAGATAATAATTAGAATTTATCCTACCAAAATCTAATTGAAAAGCCTTTGATTTTCATGCCGTAGATTCATTGGGTAAATATAGGGAAAAATTGGAGAAGGATATAATTGACTTGCTCCGTTATTTTTGGGCTTTTGAGTTATTTTCTATCCTCCTTTTGTCAGAATCACGGATTTTCACGGATTAAGGGATTGCACGGATTTGGCTATGGTTATAATACAAGTCTTTTGAAGGTGAGGGATTTACTGCCAACTCCGGCCCTCATCTAACAAGTAAATATTGGGAAAATATGAGAGGGATAAAATAGACTTTGGCCGACTAAAGTATACTTATCTTAACATTTACCCAGGGAGTTTTCCATGAATTATGCTTCGCGATAATAATCAAACTCAGGTTAATAGATACCAATGCAGTGGTTGAGTTTTTGGGTGGTATTCTACCCACTTCTGGTAGTGAATGGATGCAGGAAATCATTGATCAAAACTTGCACCATCTTTCCGTCATTAACCAGATAGAATTATTGGGCTTTCACGGATCCCCTTCTGAGATGCAAACACTCAAAGAGTTTATTGACATCTCCACTATAATACCCCTTTCGGAAGAGGTAGTGAAAAATACGATTGAGCTAAGGAAAAATCACAAAATTAAAATTCCTGATGCTATTATTGCTGCAACTGCCTTAGGCTATAATTTAACCTTGATTACCCGTAATATTGCTGATTTTCAAAAAATTACTGATCTGATATTTGTGGATGCGAATCTGCAGTAAAAACAAATGCCTATGTGTAGTTAACATACTGAACCTACTCAAATTCTTTTTTTGCTGTAACACTATGCTTTACTTGTACCTAATATCATATTCTAAATTAATTAATCCCGCAAAATCACTCCCAGCATGCAAAAATTTTGCTCTTACTATTTTTTCAGATTTAAACCAAAACGCAATACCAGAAAAATTTAGTACCTCAATGTAATTTTCATAATCTTCGTCAAAGGATGCATACAAATCCAGATTAGTATTAATTTTATCTTCATACCAACAATGTATAATCTCTCCAAATCCTCTTTCATTGTTATTAAGAATATCGAAAAATACATGGTAGTAAATATCAAAAATGCTGTGTTTGTACACTATAAAAGCCCATGGGTAGGTAGGTGATCCATGGTTGTAAAAAGTAAAAAATACAATATCAAAGTTTTCATCAAGTTCCGGGCGCCCTAAATCAACCAGTATTTCATAAAGATAGACCATAGGAACATATCGTTCATTTATCAGACTTTTCATTTCCTGCAATTCCTTTTCACTAAGCCAATTGCCTTCTTTATTGGATTTAACTATAGAATCATAATCGTTATTAAGAAAAATTCCTATCTCATTAAACAAATAATACCGGGGGTAAAGATTTGACTGAGAATAAGATAAGTTAAAACAAAGCAATAATAAAGTACAAGTAATTAATATATTTTTTCTCATGAGTTTTTATTATAACCAATTAATGGCCAAAAAAAAGGATGCTGCGATTAACGAAACCTCATTGACCCCTTCATTAGGTTGCTAAAGTCTCTACTATCATGTAAAAATTTTACACGATTAATTTCCCCGGCCTCAAACCATACCGCAAATCCAGTAAAATTGAGTTCGTTCATAAAGTTCCAATAATTTTCATCAAAGCTGTTAGCTAACTCATATTCCTCATAAAATTTATTCGAATGTCTAACTTTAATTTTTTTATTAAAACCTCGTCCGTTGTAGTTCAAAATATCAAATAAAACATAAGTGTAAATATCAAACCGTGCATGCTTATACACCACGGTACACCATGCATAAGCTGGAAATTCATAGCGATCAAAAACAAAAAAAACTGGTTCAAATAAATCATCGCAGCCCGGGCGCCCTCTATCTAATAAGCCTTCGTATAAAAATATGTTTGTTCGATAAACGTAGTCCTTTAGGTTTTTAATTCTTTGTAAATCCGCCTCACTTAGCCAGTTTTGTTCTGCATTGGCTTTTATTAATTCTTCATATTCAGCATCTAAATGCTTATGCAAATTAAGGAACAGAGACTCCTGAGTGAAAGAGTAAATTATATTTAGAAAGAAAAAGATACCGGTTAAGAATAAGATTTTTCTCATAATTTTATTTATTTTACTCAATAGGTCGTGGATCTTGACCGGCAGGCTTTCGGATTTGCTCATTTTCAATTCTCCTGGCTCTGAGCTCTTCTTTCGGTAAAAATTTTATTTCGCCAAAAAAAGAATTTACATTTTCAGGTATTGGTACATTGGAGTCACCTTCAAGTCGCTCTCCTTTATTTGAAAAGTTTACATGAATTATTTCATGGTGGAGCGTCCTTTTTGGGTCCTCTGATTTTCCCATGGGGTTCCAATGGACAGTTGACTCACTTCCAAATTCGGGATCACTGGCAGCACCCACAAATTTAGGCTCAGCTCCACTTCCACGTGTTGCTGGTATTATTGTATTTGGTTTGTCGTTCCCTATTACAAAAGCAATTCTATCGGTGTTGGCAGAGAAATCCCTATCAGTATTTTGAGTTCCTCGTTCAGCAATTTGAATTCTATTTGTTGTTTCATTAAATACATATCTATCGTTGCTATAGGCATTTAATCCCGCAACTACCTGAGCAGCAAAGCCTCTTTGTTGATCTTTATTAGTAAAAGTTCCTCTGAAAGGAATTATTATTTCCATCCCATCCGGATCAATAAAGATAATCGGATTGTTCGCCACGTAAGCGTAAGGTGATATTGAAGTATATTTTTCCGCCAGCGGATCCACCCCATTCCAACGCCCGATCACCGGATCATACCACCTCCAGCCGTAATCGAGCATCTGGGCGATGGTTTTGTACTCTTTTCCGTTGTATTGGTAGCGGTTTTCGTCAAAGTAATTGGGAGGAAGGTATATCGTTGCAGGCCCTGCGAGGTCCCATGTCATACCAAATGGATAGTAATGATAACGGTAAGGAACTTCATTGGTCTGGGTGGTGGTGGTTTCCTCCAGCTCTCCGTCGTTGTTTTTGTCTTCGAAGACGACTACCACATTTCCGAGATGGTCGTGGAGGTGGTATTGTTTCCTGAAATTGCTCCCATCAAACAGCAGCCTTCCATCGCCAAAGTTGTAGGCTTTGGGCGTGAAATTGGAGGAAAAATTGCCCACGCCTTCGTATTCGAGTTCTAAGCCCATGAAGTACAAGCGGGTAATATCAGTAGGATGCCCGGTGGGGGGATCGATATATTGATCGACAGTCAGCATTTTACTGCCGCTGATGGAATAGTGGGTAGTTTGAGTGCCAAAATCGGAACTGACTACGCCCGGCAGGTTGATGGGGTTGTACTGTAGCATGGACAGATTGTTCAGGGAGGAGGTAGTCAGGTTGCCTTTGAGGTCGTAAGTGTAGCTGGAAGCTGCCCCCTTGAATCCAAAGTCTTCGCTGGCCGTGGTGATATTGTTGACCACGTCAGTCAAATAGAAATCGAGGTCATAAATGTAGGTCAGGTCATCAATCAATCCATACAACGGCTCCTGATTGGCATCCAAGCCCAAAAATCCATTTCTGCTTAAATGCGTTATGTTTCCGGCATCATCGTAAAGATAATGTGAACTGTAATTGTCCTTGACCCGGGTAGGTGTGTACATATAATTGGTCGCTTCTTTCAACCGATGGTCTGCGTCGTAAAGATAGGTATTTTTAATTCTACCGGGGGTACATCCGATGTAATATAATTGAGTAAAGTGCAGAGTACCTACAATTCCCTTCAGTATACTATTCCTAAAAAAATTAATATACCTCAAACACAGGATGTCATAAATAGAATACTCAATGAATAATTTAATCCTTATATTTGGGTTTTAATTCTAAATGGAAACCATGAGGTTAAAATCCCCCCTGCTTTTAGGTCGCTGGCTATTCGCCATTTTCCTTTCCGTACTTCTGACCGTTCAGGTTCAGGCGCAGCGCCAACAATTTGAATTGGCTTGTATTGCTTTTTACAATGTGGAAAATCTGTTCGACACCATCAATGAACCCGGGAAAATGGACCTCGATTACACCCCCGAGGGTAGTTATTTGTGGGATACGGAGAAATATCAGGACAAACTGACTAAATTGGCGGATGTGATAGCTGTGCTCGGCACGGAAATGACACCCCACGGAGCTTCTGTAATCGGATTTGCGGAGGTTGAAAACCGAAGGGTACTCGAGGATCTCGCCGCCCAGCCGCAACTGGCCGACCGAAATTACGGCATCGTTCACTACGAATCTCCGGATTTCAGGGGCATCGACAACGCCCTTTTTTACAATCCGGCCCACTTTGAATACCTTTCATCCCGGGCGCTGCCTTTTAATATGGAGAGAGAGGACGGCAGTATGGAGCGCACCAGAGAGGTGTTGTTGGTCACCGGGAAACTTCACGGGGAATTGATTCACATTATGGTGAATCACTGGCCCAGCCGAAGGGGTGGGGAAGAGGCTACCCGCCACAAACGCATACACGGAGCTAAAGTCAACCGCGCCATAGTAGATAGCTTAAAATCCATTGATCCCATGACCAAAATAGTGATAATGGGGGATTTTAACGACGATCCTGTCAATCAAAGCATGACCAAATACCTCAAGGCCACCGGCAGTGTAGCCAAAATGCAAGAGGAGAACATGTACAATCCCTTTTACGAGGCTTTCAAAAAGGGTTTGGGTACCAATGCCTGGAGGGACTCCTGGAGTTTATTCGATCAGATTATTGTGTCCTATGGTCTGGCCAAAGAAAGAGGGGAGGGGTGGCGATATTACAAGGCCGAAATTTACAACGACCGAAAAATGGTTCAACGGACAGGCAGGTATGCGGGTTATCCCTTCAGAAGTTTTGTGGGAGGGCAGTACGTCGGTGGGTACAGCGACCATTTCCCCGTTTTTATTTACCTGGTCAGACCTACTCAGTAACTGCACTGAGGATGTGTTGATTTTCTAAGCCGGCTAATTCAGTGGCGCTTTTTTTAAAAACCCGTATAAATATGACTGAAGCACAACCCATTCAAATTACAGGGGAGTTTCACGAGGCCATGGATTTAATTGAAAACTCGGGCAATGCCCCCGTGTTTGTGACCGGCAGTGCCGGTACCGGAAAAAGCACCCTGTTGAAATTGTACCGCGACAGCACTGCGGACAATGTCGTTTGCCTCGCACCCACCGGGGTGGCGGCGTTGAATATAGTAGGTCAAACCATTCATTCCTTTTTTGCCTTCCCGCCCCGTTTACTCCAGCCCGGAGAGTTTAAAATATGGAAAAACAAACGGCTTATAAAAAAACTGGATACCATTATAATCGATGAGATTTCCATGGTGAGAGCCGATTTGATGGATGGAATCGATTACTACCTGCGTGCGGTGCGCAAGAGCGAAGTTCCTTTTGGTGGGGTAAAAATGGTCTTTTTTGGGGATTTATTTCAATTGCCTCCCATTGTCAGAGGTGCGGTTGAATCGGATTACTTCAATACGGAGTTCGAGACCCCTTACTTTTTTTCAGCTCATGTTTTTCAGGAGGTGGGATTGAAAGTCTGTGAACTCCGGGAAGTGTTCAGACAGACCGACAAGGAATTGGTTAAATTATTAAATCGGATACGAACCCACACCTTTGACCGTGAGGATTTAGAAGTCATTAACCAATGTGTGGACCCCACTTTTGTACTGCCTGACTTGTGTATCACCCTGGCCGGGAGAAACGATGTAGTCTCCGCCATCAACCGCCAAAAGCTGGCGGAAATAGAAGCAGAGCCCAAACTCTATCCCGCAAAGGTGAAAGGCAAATTCCCCCCCAATTCTTTTCCCACAGACCAGGTACTTTCACTCAAGGAGGGTGCCCAGGTTATTTTTCTCAGGAACGATCCGGAATTTAAATTTGTCAATGGTACGCTGGGCAAGGTTATGGAAGTGGGTAAAGACCACGTGCTGGTTTCCGTTTCCGATGAGAACGGGAAAACAGATTTGATCGAAGTGGAACCCTTCAAATGGGATATGATTGAATATAAATTCGACGCCACAAGCAAGGCGGTAAAAAGTAAATCCATTGGTGAATTTGTACAATACCCTCTGAAATTGGCCTGGGCACTTACCATTCACAAGTCACAGGGAAAAACTTTCGATCGGGTGTACATCGATTTGAGTAAAGGAGGAGCTTTTGAGAGCGGACAGGCCTACGTCGCTTTAAGCCGGTGCCGGACCAAAGAAGGCATCGTTTTGAAAAGACCTATTTTGCCCGGAGACATAAAAATTGATCATCGAATTTCAGAATTTTTCAAATATGGTGTATAATTGTAGTTGTTTTTAATTTTTAATCAAAAGCCGAAGGAGTAATGTCAAATCAAAGAAGGAAAGCCAGAAAACAAGCCAGATACAAAAAACAGAAAAATCAGTTTTTTAAAGTATTGGTCATTGTTACTATTGCTTTACTGGTCCTGTTGTTTACTATTTTTATGATGAGTTAATAGGCGATCGGTTCCAGCATTTAATGAGTAAAACAAGTGAGTAAATGAAGTTGAATTTAGACATTATCGTTCCCTCTAAGAAGGAATGGGTAGAGGCTGTAATCCATAATTTTGATGATTTTTTACAGGATCATGCCGACTGTGAGCGAAAAGCTTCGGCCATGGCCATGAGTTTGGTCGCCAAATACCCCAACAGAGTTGAAATCATCCCCGAATTAATCGAAACAGGGGTAGAGGAGTTGGAGCACTTCCAGCAGGTGTATGCAATTATGGAAAAAAGGGGAATACAACTGGCCCATCAAATCAAGGAAGATCTCTATGTAAAACAACTGGTAAAAAAATGTCACAGCGGTAGAGAAGAGAGATTCATGGATCGCTTGCTGATCGCTTCGGTGGTTGAGACCAGGGGGGCAGAGCGGTTTAAACTCATCGCAGAAGCCCTGGAGGACGAGGAGTTGCGGGAGTTTTATAAAATGCTTTGGATATCCGAGGCCAAGCACGGCCATATTTTTGTAAAAATGGCGCTTCAATATTTTGATGAAAATAAGGTTTACGATCGCCTGGAGTGGTGGATCGAGCAGGAAAAGATAGCCATTGAAAGTCTCGAGATACGCGCTGCATTGCACTGATACTATATTCGCAGAGCGAAGCGAGCTATTTTAACGAGATCTTGGGAAGGAACCCAATCTAGAGCGATATACAGAAATTTGAAAATAGAAATCTGTGCCAATCGGGTTAAACCCTGGGGCACCCGAAAAAAATTACTTAAAAATAGATGTGAAAAATCTGTCGCAGTCCGGAAGGAGGTCTTTTAATTTATAGCAGGTAAATGTCTAAATCCCAATTGAAGTGAAACGGTGTTGATGTGATCTTCGTTGGGACCCAGTTTTTTCTCCAGCGCATTAAAATTATAGCCCACTTGTGTAAATAACCTCCACTGCTTTGAGAGGGAATAATCCAGACCCAGGCCGGTATTCAAACTCAGGTAATGGTTTTCCTGAAAGCTGCCACCCTGAAGCAGTCCGTCGGTAAATTTCTTTTCATTGAGTCTGGGCTCTTCTTGCAGATTGATTTCTGCGTTGCCCGGCAGCCTGATGGCGAGCAAAAACTTGTATTCATCGCGCTGATAATTGGCGTGGGTAGCCAGATTTAGTCCAACTCCCATTTTGAAATAGGGAATTAATTTTTTATCCGAACGCGCCAAATCGTATCGAATATTCAGTGGAATGGTTAGAGTATTTAATTCTATACTACTCAAACTCACTGCCTGAGCGGATTCGTCCGCACTGTTAAATCTGAATATTTCCAATACTTTTCTGGGATTGTACTGCTTCATGGAAAATACCATTCCACCCTCTACAGTCCATCTGTTGTGGTGCAAGCCAAAAGCAATTCCACCTCCAAACCCAAATTTGGTTTGTTCGTACCCTCTTTGGTGGTATACTTTATCGAATGGGGTGTGGATGGTATTGATATCCACTGTGGTAAAACTACTTAGGATTTTTTGAAAAACAACATCTCCTTCGCTATCCGATATTGGCACTGCCGTTACTGTATGGATTTTTTTGACTTCAAAATTTTCAGGACCGATATTAAAATAAAGGGGATTGATATTCCCTGCCTTCAGAAAATCAGTGGTTCCCATAGGTGTAACAGCGGAAGCCAGGTCGGCGGAAACACTTTGATTGAAAATATTAAATTTATCCAATTGCAAATGGGGGCTTCTTACTATCGTTATAAATTTGGGTACCGGAAGGACTATCTGCTGGATTTTTAGATTTTCATTAGATAAATAAGGTGAGCCAGTAATTGTTTCTAATTTTTCAGATGACGGAGGAATATCAAGAGCTCCGGTATTTAAATTGCTTGAATTAGTCAGAACCTCTGGGTTCGAGCGGTTGAAATCTGCTGCGGTATTGTTGAATT
>JAGTVA010000010.1 GCA_018224445.1 Saprospiraceae bacterium | reverse complement strand
TTTCAAATTACTAAAAGGTTAAGAAATAGGGTACTTCAATTCAGTTTTAGTTTTATAATATATTACAAGTTATTAATTTACAAAAATATATGCGAGTTAGAAAAATCGAACTCAGGTTATTATGTGGTCAGAAGCCTGAGCTCAAATTGATATTGTCGACATTTTGGTCAGATTAGTTTTTACACCAATCTATTTTCTCCGAAAATTTCTATATTTGCGCCCGATGATAAGAATATGGTTCCTGGCTTTAGGTATGCTTTTTTTCCTGGTATTGAATTCCTGTGGGCAGGACAGACCCCAAGAAGAACTCCCTGTACCTGAGGTGAGTTGGGGTGAAATTCACCGACTCAATCCCCCCTCTGCACATATATCCCCGCGATTTGTAGATGTGTTACTTCCCGAAGGCTACGACTCCTTGTTGCAGTATCCAGTATTGTATATGCAGGACGGACAAATGCTCTTTGATTCTGCAACAGCCAGAAAAAATCAACCTTGGAAACTGGCCGAAATACTGGCGAAAATGACGGGTGAAAACCTGGCTCGCCCCCCCATAGTCGTGGGAATTCACAGTCATGCCAAAGGGAGAAGTGCAGAGTATTTTCCCAATGCCGTATTGGATTATGTTCCGTCCGACCGATTGGCGGGGATTTTGTCCCAACTATCCGGCCCCCCGATGGGCAATCGGTATCTGAAGTTTGTGGTGGAGGATGTGAAGCCGTTGGTAGACAGTCTGTATTCCACTTATTCAGGCCCTGGAAATAATTATATCGCAGGGGCAGGGGAGGGTGCCATCATTGCCTTGTACGCGCTTTGTGAGTACCCGGATATATTTGGAAATGCAGCTTGCTTGTCCACCCAATGGACGGGACCCGATTTAGAGGACGATGTAATGCCCAGCGCCCATTTGGAGTATATGAGAAAAAATTTGCCTGCCCCGGGCGAGCACAAAATATATTTTGATTGCGGAGATCAAGGAGCCGATGTTCATTTTTTTGTGCACCAGCAAGAGGTGAATAGGATAGTGATGGCGAAAGGGTATACCCCTGCGGAAAACTGGATAACCCGATATCTTCAGAATGCAGGACACAGCGAAAAGGCCTGGGGAGAAAGATTTGATTTTGCCCTCGAATTTTTGTTCAAGGGAATAGATTAACCGAAAATGGGAATCCGGCCTGAATCTGTAAATAAAATTTTCACCTCAACCCTTGAAAAACTCCAAAGGCCGACAGCGCAGCCAAACCGATAATCACAATGAGCAATCGGTAAATGTGGGTCTCCGCATTGGGCACCCGACTGGCAAACCAGGCCCCAAACATCCCACCGGGAACCTGGCCGGCTGCCAGCAACAAGCCCGCCAACCAAACCACCTGTCCGTTCATCCAGAATAAAAACAGAGCCAGGGTGGTGTATACCCCAACAGCCAGAATCTTAATGGCATTGGCGGTAATCAGATCGTATCCCAACAGTATGACCAGCATGGCGAGGAAAAACAGGCCCATACCCATTTGAATAAATCCGCCGTAAAACCCCAGCGACAATATCATAACAAAACGCAGCCAGTAAGGGAGTTTGCTCCTGTTGTCCTTGGGGATAATCCATCGGGAAGGCTTAAATATTAAGGTAAACAGCAAGGCCACCAACAGAAATTTATACACGGCCATAAATCCCTCATTGGAGATGAACATAGCGGTGAGTATCCCCGCCAATGCCCCGGGGAGCATCCACAGAACGATGAGTCGGGATTCGCTCCATTTCAATTTTCCGTAAAAGCGAAAAGTGGCGGTACTGGAAATGGATTGAAACAATACTCCCACCCGGTTGGTACCGTTGGCAATATTGCCCGGCAATCCCAATACATCGGTGAGTATGGCGAGCGTAACCACCGATCCGTTTCCCGCCAGGGTGTTGATAAATCCCGCGAGAAACCCTCCTCCGAGAGTGATCACCCAGTGGTACCATTCGAATTCAGCCATCACTCATTGTTTTGATGTCGCTCCTGACAAAGTTCTATCAGTACTCCGCGGGTATCTTTGGGATGCAAAAAACAAATGAGCTTGTTGTCGGCTCCGGCTTTGGGCTTTGTATTCAATAGGCGAAAACCCAATTCAGACAATCTTTTCATCTCCGCACGGATGTCGCTTACGGCAAAAGCCACGTGGTGAATTCCCTCTCCTCTTTTTTCTATAAATCGCGCAACGGGACTGTCGGGATGAGTAGCTTGCAACAACTCCACTTTGTTGGGTCCGGCCCTGAAAAAGGAGGTGAGCACCCCCTCGCTTTCTACCTCTTCTCTTTTGTAAGGCTTTTCCCCAAAAAGAGCGGAAAACAATACCTCAGATTTCTCCAGGTCTTTGACCGCAATTCCCAAATGCTCGATTTTTTCCAATCCTATCATCTGTTTAAATTTTTACAAAAACTAAAACTCCGGCCTGCCAACTGCGAAACTGCACTGCCTACTGCCTACTGTCAATCTCATCCTTCCTCTAGCAAAAGACCATTAAAAAAGCGTACAAATGACTGAATCTCCATAGCTCCCAGGTCTCCATCTCCTTTTTTTCTTACACTCACTTTCCCTTCATCTACTTCTTTGTCTCCCACGATCAACATCAGCGGCAGTTTGTTGACTTCTGCATCGCGTATTTTTCTACCGATACTCTCCGTCCGCTCATCGATGGTGCCCCTGATGTCTGCCGTTGCCAGTTGTCGTTGAACTTCTTTACAAAAATGAATACAACCGTCGTTGATGGGAAGTAAAATATACTGTTCAGGAGCCAGCCAAAGCGGGAATTGACCTCCTGTATGCTCTATCAAAATACTGATAAACCGCTCCATGGAACCGAAGGGAGCCCGGTGAATCATAATCGGTCTGTGGGGCTGATTGTCGGATCCGATGTATTCCAGTTCAAAGCGCTCCGGCAGATTGTAATCCACCTGTATGGTACCCAATTGCCAGGATCGCCCGATAGCATCCCTGATCATAAAATCCAGCTTGGGTCCGTAAAAAGCAGCTTCCCCCAATACGGTTTTGGTGGTCAGGCCGGCCTCCTCCGCTGCGTCTATAATAGCTGCTTCTGCTGCATTCCAATGGTCGTCGCTCCCCAGGTATTTTTCCTGGTCTTCAGGGTCCCGCAGGGAAATCTGAGCGGTAAACTGATCGAAACCCATTTTGGAGAGTACCAGTTTGGTGAGATCGAGAACTTTTAAAAATTCCTCTTTCAATTGCTCCTGAGTACAAAAAATATGGGCGTCGTCCTGAGTAAAACCTCGGACCCGTGCCAACCCGTGCAACTCTCCGCTCTGCTCGTAACGGTAGACGGTGCCAAATTCCGAAACCCGGTAGGGCAGATCGCGATAGGACTTGGGGGTGTTGGCGTAAATCTCGCAATGGTGAGGGCAATTCATCGGCTTGAGCAAAAACTCTTCCCCTTCCTTTGGTGTGTGAATGGGTTGAAAACTGTCCTGACCGTACTTGGCGTAGTGCCCGCTGGTCATATAGAGCTCTTTTTTTCCAATATGAGGAGTGATGACTTCCTGATAGCCCTGCTTGAGTTGCTCATCCCTCAAAAAGTTCTGCAAGCGATTTCGCAGAGAAGTTCCTTTCGGTAACCAGATGGGAAGACCCGGTCCAACTCTTTCGGAAAACATAAACAAACCGAGCTCGGCACCCAATTTTCTGTGGTCTCTTTTTTTGGCCTCTTCGAGCAGAATGAGATATTCGTCCAACTCCTTTTTCTTCGGAAAGGACACTCCGTAAATCCGGGTCATCATTTTCCTTTTTTCATCCCCCCTCCAGTAGGCGCCGGCTACATTGGTCAGTTTCAACGCTTTAATGGCTCCTGTATGCGGAATGTGCGGCCCGCGACACAAATCGGTAAAATTTCCCTGTGTGTAAAAGGTGATGGTCCCGTCTTCCAGGTCTTCCAGCAGCTCTACTTTGTATTCGTCCCCCTTTTTGCGGTAAAATTCGAGTGCCTCTTTTTTGGGTACCTCTCGTCGCTCAAACTCACTTTTATTTTTGGCGAGTTCCTTCATTTTTTGCTCAATACGCTCCAGATCGTTGATGGAAATGACCCGGTCCCCCGGATCCACATCGTAGTAAAAACCATTTTCTACAGGAGGTCCGATACCGAATTTTATACCGGGGTAAATTTCCTCCAGGGCTTCAGCCAGCAAGTGGGCAGAGGAGTGCCAAAAGGCTTTTTTTCCCTCGTCTTCATTCCAGGTAAAGAGTTTGATTTTTGCGTCTTCTTTTATGGGTCTGCCGGGATCCCACTCCTCTCCGTTGACCTCGGCCGACAATACATTTCTCGCCAGTCCTTCACTTATGCTTTTGGCAATGTCCATCGGGCTCACTCCTTTTTCGTATTCCTGTACCCGGCCATCCGGGAATGTGATTTTTATCATGTTGATTGAGGGTTTATCTGTCTGGTTGCTGTAAAAGGACAAAGTTACACCCCTTTGGACATAACTACAAAGGATTAGCCCGCATTATTTATGAGGGCATGTAGCCTTGCAATAGAATCCTTCATGAATCATGGAGGTGTAATACGAAACTCTCATCAATAATGGGGCTAAGGTGTATTAGAGGGGTGCTGCCGAAAAAATTGCCAACAATTTAAGCTTTTGATTTGTATTACTGAAGGAGTTCTGAAAATTAATCGCAACTGATTTTGTTTGCAATTGGAACAGCTCGAGTGAAATAAATCGGGTTAATTTCTATAGAGGAACTTTTGGAAAAAAATATTTAATATGCGAAACTACCTGCTTATTGGCGGTTCCCGGGGTATAGGTGCCGCTGTAGCCAATATACTGTCCGCTCAGGGCGATGAATTTACCGTGATTTCTAGGTCCGATCCCGGATCCATTGCCGGCCTGAACCAACACATTCCCAGAGATGTTATTTTGGACGATCTCTCAGATATCGATGTGGGGAAGTCCATTGACGGATTGGTTTATTTGCCGGGGACCATAAATTTAAAGCCTTTTCGCTCGTTGAAAACCTCGGATTTTGAAGAGGATTTTAAGGTGAATGTGTTGGGAGCAGTGAAGGTATTAAAAACCTTTTTTCCGCACTTAAAAAAAGGGCATTTGCCCTCGGTGGTGATGTACTCCACCGTCGCTGTGAATCAGGGAATGCCTTTTCACTCCTCTGTGGCTTCGGCCAAAGGAGCGGTAGAGGGATTGGTCAAATCCCTGGCAGCAGAATGGGCACCCACGATCAGGGTCAACGGCATAGCTCCGTCCCTTACCGATACTGATTTGGCTTCCCGCCTGTTGGACACTCAGGTAAAAAAAGAAAATGCAGAGCAGAGACATCCGCTGAGGAGAGTTGGCGAAGCCAGTGACATAGCTGCCATGACTTGCTTCTTATTGTCGGAAAAATCCGCGTGGGTCAGCGGTCAGATTATTGGAGTAGACGGAGGATTGTCCACATTAAAAGTATAGTTTTGAAAAATATTTGGGGAGTTGATTTCGGAGCGAGAAGATCGGGAAATACGGTGATTGCTGCTGCCGTAGACGGTAGCGTGGTGTTTTACCAGGTAGAGAAAGGAGCGGATACCGACCGCTGGATGGAGGACCTGGTCGAAGAACTCAAACCCGAACTCATCGCCATAGATGCCCCCCTTAGCCTGCCGCTGGGCTGGTGTGGAGGGGAGGGCGACCTCTTCTACCGGGAGTGCGACGAAGAATTGAAGGCCATGTCTCCACTTTTTTTGGGAGGCCTCACCGGTCGCGCCGTCAAATTTGCCCGCCAGCTTAAATCCCTCAAAATTAAAGTTATTGAAGCCTACCCCAAGGGATTTGTTAACCATTTGCTCGGTGGGGTTCACCCTCAATTCACAAGAGAAATTCAACAGATTTTAGATTTACTGCCAAAGGGAGTTACACTCGAACTGGAGAAAAAACCCACCAACGATCACCAGGTAGACGCCCTTATGGCCCTGGTAGTAGCCATCCGTTACGAGGCTGGTTTGGCCAATAGTTTCGGAAAAAAAGAAGAAGGACTCATCTGGGTTTAAGTGGACTGAGCATTTCATTAATTATCGCTTCTAACTTCTATTCGCTCTGCAGGACTTTTCTTCCAAGACCCTGCTTGCTGCAGGTTGAATCAGGTATCAAGTTGGGGAGAACAAAGATTTCGCTTTAAATTAGGGCGTGCCCCCCAACGAGCTGGGGGTCGGGCTATCCGCTTTACTCCGCTGGCGCTACGTGCTCACTCCTATCCCTCACGCGGGTTTGGGGGAGTGGAGGGGGTATTGGGTTAGGATAATTCAGTTGACTAATGTTATCCTTTGATTTAAACAAATATGTTTTCCCCCGTCATACGGACAGATTAGGCATTCGTTAGACGGGAAACCTATTTAGGATTTACCCTGTGGAATACCGCTAGCTTACATTAAATGACACAATCTGTAGAGTTACACGGCCGTGTGACTCTAATTAATTTTTTCCCCACATCCTTCAAGCGACACATACTAAATAGAAAATATAGCCCGTAAACAATCAGCGAAATCCATAAATCAAACAAATCAACGGTTCAGACAGGGGGCGGGCTTCGCGGGCGAGCAACCATTAAATATTTTCAGTCCCCTACATGCTCATTTAATTAAACTTTCTGGAAGAAATTAGTTGCCCCCGTTATCAATCCAAATAAAATTCCAGGATTTATAGGGTTGTGAAGGCAATCAAATACTTATTCTGAAATTTATTTTTTCAGAATAACCTTATTATAACTTGTTGATATCCTATATATATATATATATATAACTTCAATAGATTTAAAATTTACCTTTTTTTATTCTTTGAAAAATTCATTTTATTCATTATATTTGATTGATTCTTTTACTATAAATAACGCTATTACACCTAAAAATATATGATTGCCTCTGCCTTTATAGAAAACCAAACAGGTGTTCAAAGCCTGACCAACGAAATACCATTTTTTTGTCCCTCCCGGCTATATTGGTTTAGTGGGTTTTATTAGCAAATTACCAACCTCCTTTAAAGGAAAATAATTCATTGAAATTCATTCAATTTTCTAATACCCGGGGGATTTTCAGGGTGAATAAAAGTATATATATCAATGAGAATATCCATTTTATTAACTATTTAAATTAAATCAAGATGAAAAACATTTACTTTAAATTCATTTTCTACTTCTTTATTCTATTGCTCTGGATCGTTTTCTCTAGTAATTTGCTCGGTGATCCGAAAGA
>JAGTVA010000009.1 GCA_018224445.1 Saprospiraceae bacterium | reverse complement strand
GTCCAGCACCCTGCTCTTTGCAGGTGTATTTTCTAATGCCATGGTGTGGGATGAAGTATACCCCAGCTTGAGGTCGTAATGAGGGGTGCCGTCATCCACATCGTATTCCATTTTGTAAAAAATATTCATACGATGTAACTTGCTCTGAATGGAGGCTTTGATGACATTCCAACCGTACCTGATTCCATTGACGTGGCAGATCTCGTCTCCGTAAAAGGTGGGAATCGGGATTTCTTTTATTTTGAATTTGGCGAGTAATAGCTGTATGATGATTTGGGTGTCGAAGTGAAAGTCGTCCGAATTTCGTTCAAAAGGAAGCAGAGAAAGCGCAGAGACTGAATAGGCGCGGTAGCCCGAGTGAAATTCGTATAAATTCGAGTGGAGTATCCAGTTTTGAATTCGGGTCAGAATGATGTTCCCAATGAATTTATAGTAGGGCATTCCACCTTTGAGGGCGTCTTTTTTATTCATCATTCTCGATCCAAATACCGCTTTGGCCTCTCCGAAAAGTATGGGACTGATCATCTCTTCTACTAGTTCAGGGGCGTATTGACCGTCCCCGTGCAGGAGTACTACCGCATCAAATTCATTTAAAATGGCGTATCGGTATCCCAGCTTTTGATTTCCCCCATAGCCCTGATTAATCGGATTGTACAACACTTTCAGATTCATCGACAAATTGGACTGCTGGTATTTTTTGGCCACTTCAAAAGTGTTATCCCCTGAAGAGTCATCTATGATCAAAACCTCGTAATCGTACTTCTCTAGAAAGGAAGGGGGGATTCTGTTGAGCACCTTCTCTATGTGTTGCTCTGCATTGTAGGCGACAATAAAGATAAGTACCCGTTGAGTGTGGCTTGTTTTTGGCATAGTCCCGTTCTGAAAGTATTTTATGTGGGCAAATATAACGCATTCCCTGCTTTTTAAAAGAGTATAGAGAGAATTAGGTTCAGAAAAGCGCGCATAAAAGTTATGGTTTTGTCTATCTTAAAAAAAAATTCGTAAATTGGGATTTAATAATAAACGGTCACTTTTTTAAATGAGCTACAAATGGAATATTATTTTAAATTGTTTACGTTGGTCCTGGTCTTGATCTTGTTTGGATGCAATAGCGACAGCGACCCTGATCCGGATACACCCGATCCCGGAGAGTACACCTTATCTGAAGATTGCAGTCAGGATACAGTCTACTTTGTAAACGACATAAGGCCTATCCTCATTAGCTATTGCGCTACCAGCGGTTGCCACGACCCGGTTACCTCAGAGGGAGACATGATTGTAGTAAATTACAACAGCCTTATGAATTCCAATAAAATCGTAAGGGGAAATCCGATGGAAAGTCAATTGTATCAAAGAATTACTTCGAGTAGCCCCGACCTGCAAATGCCGCCACCCGGTGAGGTGCCACTGAATACCCGACAGATTGACCTGATCGAAACCTGGATCGCTCAGGGAGCGAGAAACAATGAATGTATTGGAGAGTGTGAAACAGAAAATCTCAATTACAATGACCATATTGCGGTGATTATTAAGGACTATTGTGGGGGCTGTCACGGCGGGAATGATCCGGAAGGAGGCCTTTTTCTTGAAAACTATTTTCAGGTGAGAGCAGTGGGAATGGATGGAAGATTACTGGGTACTATACGCGCTCAACAGGGGCATATCCCCATGCCATTTTACGGTTCTATGACCGATTGTGAGGTAGACCAGATAGCGGCCTGGGTTTTTAATGATATGCCGGAGTGAGAGAACCGCGAAGCGGGCGGGTTGGCAAATTTCTCGTCTGCAGTTGATCGTTCATAAAAATTTAAACAGATGAAACGAGCATGAACTTTTTTAATCAAAAAATACCCAAAGGGGTATGATTAAAACAAGTTTCATGCGAGTTCCAGAATGTATTCAAATTTTTTGCATATTTTATGCAAGCAAAAAATTTTAAACAGATGAAACGGTCTATGACCGCGATATTTACTGCCGGTCACAAAGGAGAATGTTTGAATTTTGCGTCGGCAGTTTTAGGTACAATAAAAAATTTAAACAGATGAAAACCAAATATTTGTTAATTATATTTCTTGTTTCGCTGATCCTATTGGTGAGCTATCTTTATTTGTTTGTGTACAACACACCCCATGCTGATATTCGCGAAGCTACTCCGGATTATTCGGTGGTAGCCATGGATTTGTACGAGGAATTTACAACCGACGAGGTGGTCGCAAATCAGCGGTATTTGGGTAAAATTATTAGAGTGAGGGGACGGGTTTTGGAGGTCGAAAGGAGGGAGGGAAACCCGTCAGCTATTAAATTGGATGTCGGTCATATTCTGGGTGCAGTAGTATGCGAGTTGGACGAGGTTTACCCGAGAAAAACGGAGGAACTTCAGAGAGGAGACCTCGTTACTGTCCAGGGAGTTTGTATCGGTTTTCAGGAAGACGTCATATTGAAAAGGTGTGGAGTGGTAGAATTTGAAACCAGCGAACTTATTAATGAGGTGCCCAATTGATTTCCCCCCAGTGGGAAAAATATAATCAGGACTGCAAAAAAAATATGGATTCTTATAAGTGCCCGGGTAAGAATTCAATCAATGAGAATGGTCGGGTCGAGTTTGACTTGAGTATGTATGGAATGGGTAATCAGACAGGCCGATTCGGCTTTAACCAATATGCGGTTTGCCTTGGCGCGAAACTTTTCATCAAAAATAGTGAGCGTTGGCCTGAGTAGGATTTCCGTCATTTGGTATTGTCTTTCCACTTTTTCAAGCTTTCCATCGGCGGGGCAGTCGAAATCTTTAAATTCCAGTCCGGAGAAATGGGCAATGGCCAAAAAGGTGGTCATAAAACAACTGACCACAGATGCCGTAAAAAGGTGTTCAGGGGACCAGATACCCGGCACTCCCTGATCAAATTCAGGAGGTGTAGCCACCTGAAATTCAGTTGGTAAACCGGAAGCTGATAGTTTGCCGACCCTCCCATTTTTCCATTTTAGATTAACTTTATAGACGTGACTTTCCATTGATTTTTTATTTTTTTGTGTTGTTATTTTGTGGCTTCCTTCCTTTAAATGTGTCCATGGACTTGTACACTTTTAGCCATTTCCCAGCAATGGCGTCAAACCACCTCAGCGGCAGCACCCCTTTCATAAAGGGGATGAGGTACACAGACCACGGCATTCTAACTACCATTCTGTTTTTCTCTACCCCTCTGATAATTTTGAGCGCTGCTTTTTCTGGCGTGACGATGGGGGAGATCCAATGCGTCTTTACTCCGCTAAACATTCCCGTGGATATATAAGAGGGAGTTACCGCAGTGACTTTTACCTCCGGATGCATTTTTTCCAATTCTATTCGTAGCGATTCCGACCAACCCAAAAGTGCCCATTTACTGGCGACGTAGACCGACATCCGGGGATTGGCTACCATTCCCGCTGCAGAGGAAATGTTGACGATATGGCCTCCTTTTTTCTCCATCATTTGAGGCAAAAAACACTGGGTGATGTGCATGGGAGCCAGGGTGTTGACCTTCATGGTCCATTGAATGTCCTCGGGACTGTGATTCCAAAATTCTGTTCCCACCACCACTCCGGCATTGTTGACCAATACATCTACCTGAAGGTGGCGTTTTTCCATTTCTGCCGCCGCAGATTGAATGTCCTTCAGGGAAGATACATCCACCTTAAAACTGCTGACCCGACCTTGTGAAGACAGTTCTTCAGCGGTCCGGTCGAGGGCGTCCTTATCTAAGTCCCAGATCACGAGATGAGCAGCTCCCCGATCGAGCACCATTCTGCCCATGATTTTTCCAATTCCGCTTGCACCTCCGGTGATCAAGATGGTTTTTCCTGTAAATGACGACATATTTAGTTTTTTATGAGGAGTTACCCTTGCGTGTCCTCCGGTAGACTACTATTCCCCACCTCAGGTTAATAAAGTAAATTTAGGGATTTTTTGGGATATTGAGAGGGCTCATCAATACAAAAACCCAAACAACCACAGTGGGATGGTGTTAGCCGAACCGTATTCAATCTCGTCTTTTACCAAAAAAGCGCTGGGAGTGTCGGAAATTTGCCTTCGGGTTTTATTTTTTCCTCCCACTTCGAACACATATTTGCTATCGACAAAAAAATCGCCCTTAGCTGGCTTTAATATTTGGTGTTTGCAGGACAGTTGGTTAAAGAAAAATGTTTCCCTTAGATTGCCCCTGTTGGCATTCTCCACAGCCAGGAGGTAAATTAAATTGGTGTTTTCCAGGTATATTTTTGATGGTTTCTGAAGCATACTCAATCCGGATGCATTTTTGTTCAAGTGCATGGTCAATCCAATTTCCTCCAAATAGTGAAGGTAAGTCAGCAGGGTGGTGCGGTTAATTTGGATCCTTTCGCTGAGCTTTGAGATATTGGGTATAAAAGGAACCGACTGTGCAATGACCACCAGCAACTGTTTGATTTTTTTTACGAATGCTACTTCCATATTCCGCTGAGAAGGCAGTTCCACTTCCAACATAAATTGTACCACTTCCTGTAAACGATGGTAGTAGAAATCGGGGAATTCCTTGTAAAAAGGATAATAGCCTTTCTTCAAATAGCTGTCAAAAAACTGCAATGGCCTGATCCTGGAATTTATTTCACGGCTCGCGGATAAAGGGTTTTCCAAAATCTCCTGCAAACTGATTTTTGGGAGTTCTATACCCTTTTCCATCCCAATGAATTCTCTGTAGGACAATCCGGGCATAGTAAATACCAAAGCTCTTCGACTTAAATCTGCCCTTGCATTGAGTATTTGCAGCAGTGAAGACCCTGTGAATACAATCTGTAAATCTGGGTAATTGTCATAGAAGTTTTTGATGGATTGAGACCATCCCTCGTATTTATGAACTTCATCTAAAAACAGATGTCTACCTCCCCGGGCCACAAATTGTCTCACCATCTCGTGCAAGGACTGAGTTGCAAACCAAAAATCGTCCAGGCTGACATAAAGCGTTTTATCCAAATCATTGCTTAAATTCTGTTTGATATGTTGCAATATCAAGGTGGTCTTACCTACCCCACGTGCACCTTTAATACCAATTAATCGGGCCTCCCATGGAATATCTCCCGCCATTGACCGAATGAAATCGAGCTGCGTAGCCTGAAGTTTTCTTAAAAATGATTCGATTAATGTATCCATTATTGTTTATTGCAGTAAGCAAATTTAACAACTTTTTGTTTATTTCGGTAAACAATAACTGGTTTTCTAATTGAAAAAAGAAACTTGAGGTCAATATTTCTAATCTATGCAATCCGGGTGAATGCCTAGAATATAATTGTTGACTACCCCTATTTCATTCGCTGTTTCAGCCCCTTTAAATCCTGCAATCATCTCGTCTTGTAGTTTATTTTTGGCCGCTTTGGTCATATCCGACGAAAGGGGGAGGTAAGACCAATGCCATTTTTCCTCCTGATATCCTGTTTTTCGCTCCGCGTTTAATGCCGTATACGGTTGACAAAATCCGTAATTTGCCGCGTGGTTGAGCATCCAGTTGTAGAGCTTTTCACCCTCGCCTTCCTCAAACCAGCTGTTGTCAAAAGAGTTGAGGTCGATATCCGTTCCCCAGTGGTGTCGCGATGTACCCGGCATGGAGCTGTAAAGCAAAATATTTAGCGCCCGGTCTACCGGGTCGGGATAAGCCTCCTTCGCATTCTCTCCCGCCGACAATCGCAAGCCCTCCCATTTCTCTTCCCAAATTCGCTTTTGCGCTTCAAAATTCCGGGTTGCAGATCGAACGACCAGTTCGATTCCTTCCTCTTTTGCCGCTTCATACATCTTTAAAAATGCGTGGTAGGCGTCCCTCTGCATGTACATTCCCTCCCTGGAGGCGTACTTTTCTTCTATGCTTACAAAATCCGGGTGGGTGTCGGGCTCGAACTTTCCGGTCAAAAAATCGATGTCGTATAAAGTGGATTCCTTCTCGTCAGTTATATCCTGTGAATCACCTTTTTTCACAGCTTCTTCACTTTTCATTCCCCTTTCTTCAGGGTTTTGACAGGAAAAAAGGAATAGTCCAATAAGGGCAAACAGTGGGATTAATACTTTCATGATGATAGAGTAGGTGAACAGCTAAGATAAGGTATGATTTGGTATTTATTGAAGTAAATCTAAGTAATTCTCTTTACACCGCGATTGAGGATGAAAAAAAATAGCCCACCGGAATTCCCGATGAGCTATTGTAAATTGTATAAAGATTATTCAAAATAACCTACTGGGCTATCATTTTACGCACCCGTGTTCCATAGGGAGTTATCAACTCGTAGAAGTACACTCCCGGTGTGGATTGCCAGTCGATCCGGACTTCGTTGTGCCCTCCCGGGTACATTCCGTCCAGCTTAAATACTTCCCTACCACTGATGTCCATTATTCGGAGAGTGGCCTCACCTGATTGAGGTAAGACAAATTCAATGGTCGTAAAATAGTTGAACGGATTGGGTTTGTTTTGAAGTAAATCCAGTCCGTTGCCCCTTCCTAAATCTGTGGTGAATACCGTATCCTCTTCGACAAATTCAATTTGAATACCCGATGCGAGCAAATCTGCATTATAAGCAATTCCAGCCAATACTCCTTCGTCTCTATTGAGGTAATCGCTAATGGTTCCCTCGGCAGTCAGGCTTCGAAATCGCAGTGTAAACACTTCTGTGTCCTCATCCAGTGAAGTATCCAATCCATCATCACTCAGCCACAGCATCCTTAGATTTCCTTCCGCTGCATCAAACGCACCGAAGTTTTCTGGGGGGAGTGGCAGTGCAGTACCGGGAAAAGCATCTACATATTCAAGCTGGGTGTCATCAAAACTCACTCCAAATTGATAAGCGGCAAAACCCTGAAAATATCCCGCAGTAAATATGACATCGATGATTTGGTCTGCCTCCATCCAGGATTGATCTATTACCTTCCATCCCAGATCATCGTTTTCATCCCTGTTTGGTATACCGGGCGACGATTGAGAGGGATCGGCTGAAGAATTCAAATCCCCGATTTTGACTCCGGTGAAATTCTGATGGTCCATATCTTCCACCACATCTTGCAAGTCGATACTCTGAGGAAATCCCCATGGAGAGGTAGGGTCCGGAAAAATATAATTTTCCGGAAGGAATCTCCACGAATTGGGAAAATCTGCATCAACTGTTGGGTCCCTGATAATAGCTGAGAATTTGGTGAGAATATCCATTTCATCCACCACCTCGTCCTGATTGACATCTGCCGCAATCAACTTAAAAGGGTTGTCAATGATGTTTATACCGTTGAGATGCTGCTGTATTATCAGTGCATCGCCTATTTCTACCCCGTTGAATGTATCGTCTTCCTTAGTAGGTGTCAGGGTGAAGTTCGTCCCATCGGTCAACTCAAAGCTGAAATTGCCATCAATGTTGGTAATTCGGTCAGCCGATACATCCCCACTGAGATTCACATCTACATTATTGATGGCTGCCTCATCTCCTTCGCGGGCAACCGATCCGCTGATGGTTATACATTCAATTACTGTTACAGAGGTGGTGGCAGAGTCGGTGCAACCGTTGGCATCTGTAACTGCCACAGTATACTCCCCCTCATTGGCAAGTCCGGCATTCTCAATTCCCGGATTTTGATCAGAAGAAGAAAATCCATCCGGACCACTCCACTCGTAATCGACACCTCCACTCGCAGAAAGGGTTATGGTGCGACCCATACAAAAGGGACCGACGTTGGAAGCGGTCGCCTGCGGATTTTCATTTACCACTACATTGGTGGTTGCTTCGGCAGTGCAGCCATTGTCATCCGTCACTTCTACGGTGTAGTCTCCACTTTTGGCGGGAGAAGAATCGGGTATAAGGACATCTTGTTCATTGGAAGTAAATCCATCGGGTCCCGTCCAACTGTAACTGGTTCCTCCACCCGCACTCAGTTCTATTGACTCTCCCTCGCAGTAGGGACCTGAATTAGAAGCGGTTGCCTGAGGACTCTCATTGACCGTCACAGCAGTAGACCCTTCGGACACACATCCGTTGTCGTCGGTAACCACTACCGTATAATCTCCCGCTTGGGCTGCAGAGGCATCGGCAAGGGTGGGGTTCTGCTCATTTGAAGTAAATCCATCCGGTCCGGTCCATTGATAATCCGTCCCTCCATCGGCACTGAGTTCAATGGCCAGTCCCTCGCAATACGGTCCGTCATTACTCGCGGTAACCTGTGGGTTTTCAAATATCACTACTTCCGTAGTTTCTTCCACAGTACAACCATTGTCGTCGGTTACCATTACGGTATAGTTCCCTTCACCGGCCAATGAAACCTCATCTATTACGGGATTCTGCTCGTCAGATGTAAATCCATCGGGTCCCGACCAACTGTAAGTTACTCCCCCTTCCGCAGTCAACTCCAGGTTTTCACCCTCACAAAGAGGCCCATTGTCTTCCACCGTGGCAGTAGGACCATCCACGATGACTACCTCTATGCTTTCCTCGCATCCTTCCTCTGTCTCGTCATTATACGTGATCAGGTAGGTTCCTGAAAGGGAATTTTCAAGGTTAATTTGTCCTGTAGTGGAGTTGATTTCGATATCCCCGCTATCCGAAGTAAAAGTACCGCCTGAGTTTCCGGAAATGACAGGAGTAGGGTTGCTGTCGGTGCTG
>JAGTVA010000008.1 GCA_018224445.1 Saprospiraceae bacterium | reverse complement strand
CCCTTAGGTGGAGAAGTAATTGAATTTAACGATGAGTTAAATGAAGACGAAGGGGATAATCCCAGCCTGATCAATGACGATCCTTACGGTACCGGCTGGATTGTAAAAATTAAAGTCTCGGAGGAATCGGAAATAGAAGACCTCTTATCCGCAGAAGAATACGGGAAATTAATTTCGTAAAAAAGGGGGATTCACAACCACCAAAAAACTATTGGACCTCATCTATTTGGTAAAGTGAGTTGGTTTTCTAGTGATAGGTGCCGTTGAATTTAAAAAAGTAATACTTTTAATAAAAAAATAAACTCAACTTTAACTTCCTAAATATCAAAGGAAAACCGCTGTATTTGAAAGAGGGGAATAGATGGTGAACCAAGCGGGATTTTGAGTTTTTAATATTTTTATATAATATTACATTAGTTTTAGTCGGTACAACTCTTTTTTAAAGATAGTAAATAAAATATTGAATTATGGAACTTAGTACGCAAGCATTGGTCTTATCGGTATTAGGTGTTTTTATCCTGATAATTGCGTTGATAATTCTCTACCGGTATTGGATGGTCAATAAATCCGAAAAATTACTCAGTGGAGAATTGACTCCGACCCATTCTGAGGCGTTGAGTGCCAGAAACAAGTATCCCAGACTTAACATTTTTGCTCAATCGGGTATCATGCTAAGGCTCGGAATGGTACTTTCTCTTTTGTTGGTAGTCTTTGTAATCAACTGGACGCAATATGAACCTCCGGTGGTTATTCCTGAAGACGCCCTTGCATTTGACGACGAATTAGAAATTGAACCTCCGAGGACAGCAGAACCTCCACCTCCACCTCCACCTCCCCCACCTCCCGTAATTGAAGAGGTGCCCGAAGAGGAGTTAATAGATGAGGATCCCCCTGAATTTTTAGATATGTCTGTTGAAGAAGACACTTATATTGAGGTGCCCGATGAACCCGAAGCTCCACCTCCACCGCCGCCTCCTCCGGAGCCCGAAGTGGAAGAAATATTTCAGGTAGTAGAGCAAATGCCCAGATTTCCGGGATGCGAAAACATGTCGGGAACCAACGAGGAGAAAAAAGCATGTGCGGATAAAAAAATGCTGGAGTTTATTTATGGTAATATCCGCTATCCGGCCATCGCGAGAGAGAATGGGATTGAGGGACAAGTTGTGATTTCTTTTGTCGTCGACAGCGATGGGGAAATTCAAGATCCCCAAATCAGACGAGATATCGGTGGAGGATGTGGACAGGAGGCATTGAGAGTAGTTAAATTGATGAACAACATGCCTCAAAATTGGACCCCCGGACGACAGAGGGGTAGGGCAGTGAGTGTACAGTTTAATTTACCGATAAGATTTACTTTGCAGTAAACAATTCAAATGATTTAACAGGAGGGAGCAGTAGCAAAACTGTTCCCTTTTTTTCTTTATAGGAGAGTGGTATTACAAACTGTAGTGATATTGCTTTCTAGGAATTTTGATTCTTTCTGGCGAAATTGATTTTAATTGCTTAATTTTGATATTTAAAGTTGGGAGGTATTGGTGTTTATATTGATCGGTGCAGGATTTTTTGACCGATTAAGATTTTTCCGTAAATGGAGAACAACACTGCAAAATTCATTGCATAATGAGAAAATCTCCAGATGAGAAATAGTGAATCTCAGTCATATAATTTTACTTTTTTGGAATGAGTTTTAAATCAAAAATACATTTAGATAAAGTGCCCGCACACGTCGCTATTATAATGGATGGCAACGGCAGGTGGGCCAATTTGCTCGGCAAGCCCAGGGTGTTTGGCCATGAAAATGGGGTTCAGGCGGTAAGAGAATCACTGGAGGCTGCTGCTGAGGTGGGTGTTAAATGTCTCACTTTATACGCATTCTCTACCGAAAACTGGAAGCGTCCGGATTACGAAATCAATGCACTGATGACTCTTTTGGTGCGAACGGTGAGAAAGGAGGTGGATACCCTGGATGAAAAGGGAGTGCGATTGAGTGCGATTGGGGATTTGACCAGACTTCCCGGCAAAACGCATAAAGCCCTGTTGGAAGCCATTGAGAAAACCCGTGAGAACACTACTATAGACTTGGTTTTGGCATTGAATTACAGTGCCAGATGGGACCTTACCCGTGCTGCAAAGAAAATGCATCGTTATCTCGCTGAAGGAAACGAAATAGCGGCTGAAAACGCTGAAAGTTTGTTTGCCGGTTTTTTGAGCACCCACAAATACCCAGAATTGGAGTTGTTGATTAGAACCTCTGGAGAAAGGCGTTTGAGTAACTTCCTGCTGTGGGAAGTGGCCTATGCTGAGCTGTACTTTACAGAAAAGTTTTGGCCGGAGTTTTGCAAAGAAGATTTTTACCGTGCGATCGTGGATTTTCAAAATCGGGAGAGGAGGTTTGGATTGACCGGAGACCAATTAAAAGTTTGATTTATTGAAGCCGGTTTTGTGAGACACCTAAACGGATTTACTCAGGTTAACTTCAATTTACCCCACAATTAAATATTTATCCCTCAGTTAATTTATACGTGATTGGCATTTTGCCTATTTTTGCACCAATTATAAAATAAAATGGTAATGACGAATAACCAAAATAGGTTTTTAATAATCCCGTTGATTTTGCTCTTTATGGGATTTAATACCCAGGCCCAGATAGATATGATGGATCTGCCCGGAGCCGTTAATTTTTCTGAATCCGAGGAGGTTGAAATTGGGGGCATTACAATTACAGGTGCAGAATACTCTGATCAACAGGCTATATTAGCCATTACCGGTTTGCAAGTAGGTGATGTGATCAGAATCCCGGGGGGAGCAATTTCATCTGCGGTTCAAAAATTATGGGATCTGAGGTTGTTTACAGACATAAGTATTGTCCAAAACAATCGAATTGGGGATGTGGTCTTTTTGGAAATAAAACTCACAGAAAGGCCTCGTTTTAGCCGGCATTCCTTTGAGGGTGTCAAGAGGAGTTGGCACGAAGATATGAACAAGAAGATTACCAAGCACCTATCTAGAGGTAGCATTATTACTGAAAATGCGCTAAAAAATATCGAGAGGGACCTCCTTTCTTTTCTCAGGGATAAGGGCTATCTCGACGCAGTGATTTCCATAGAAGAACAAGCCGATGAACGACTTCCCAATTCTGTAGAACTCAATATTGAAGTGGAACTGAACGACAAAGTCCGAATCAGGAATATTAGATTTGAGGGCAATGAAGAACTCTCAAACCGAAAACTTCGAAAGAAAATGGACGATACCAAAGAGCGAAGAAGGCTTTTTGCAAAATCCAGATTTGACCGAAAATTGTACGAAGCGGATAAGAAAAATATTATTAACCACTACCAAACACTGGGGTATAGCGATGCCAGTATTGTTTCTGATTCGATATGGAGGGACGACAAGGGGATGATGAACATTTTGATCCATATTCACGAGGGAAATCAATACTACATCAGAAACATCAGTTGGACGGGAAATACCCTGTACGACGATCGCACCCTGTCCTCGGTACTCGGAATCAACAAAGGGGATGCGTACAACAAAGAATTGATGGAACAGCGCTTGAATTTCAGTATGGATGGGCGAGATGTGAATTCGCTTTACATGGATGACGGGTATTTGTTTTTTAATGTGACTCCTATTGAAGTAGCCATTGAAAACGACAGTATTGATTTTGAAATGAGAATATTTGAAGGGCCTCAAGCGACTATAGACAGAGTGGTGATCAGAGGCAATGACCGCACCCACGAACATGTGGTACGTCGCGAACTGAGAACGAGACCGGGCAGGAAATTCAGTAGGGCCGATATTATCAGGTCCCAAAGAGAAATCATAAACCTGGGGTATTTTGATGGTGAAAGGCTGGATATTAATACTCCCGTCAATCCCCAGCGATATACGGTGGATATTGAGTACGACCTCACGGAGCGCCCGTCTGATCAGGTAGAACTCTCAGCAGGCTGGGGTGGATTCAGTGGATTAATAGGAACCCTGGGAGTGCAGTTTAATAATTTTTCCGTGAGAAATATTGGGGACAGGAGCAAGTGGCGCCCTCTTCCACAGGGCGATGGACAACGGTTTTCACTTCGGGCTCAGACCAATGGAGACTTTTTTCAATCCTATAACATCAGCTTTACCGAACCGTGGCTGGGGGGTAACAAACCCACTTCCTTCTCCGTGGGTGGGTACTATACGAAATTCGGTAGTTTTCAAAGATTTGGGTCTGCTGCACAAAGAGGTTCTTTAGCCATTGCGCGAGGATTTGTTGGAATTGGAACCCGATTGAAGTGGCCAGACGACAATTTTTTATTCAATAGCACTTTAAATATTGAGAACATTTCCCTCGACAATTTTGGCAACAGAGACTTCTCTTTTGAGGGCAGGGTAATCAATTCCGGACGATTTAACAATTTTTCTATTAAAAATACCTTTTCCAGAAGCTCCATTGCAGATCCTATCTTTCCGAGGAGCGGATCGAGAATTTCCCTCAGCATACAGTTGACTCCTCCCTATTCTCTATTCAAATCGGATAAATTCTGGGTGTTGGACGAGGGAGAAAGAGAAGATTTGATCGTCAGGGAGAATTCTAAACGAACGGAGCCCATGTCACCGGCACAGGAAGTTGAATTCATCGAACGGCAACAACTGTCGGAAAGGTTTAAATTCCTGGAATACCACAAATGGCGTTTTGATTTTGAGTGGTTTACCCCTATTGCCGGAGACCTGATATTCAGAGCCTCTGCTAAAATGGGATATTTGGGACTCTACAATCGCTCTATAGGTCTTTCTCCCTTTGAGAGATTTGAATTGGGTGGCGATGGATTGAATAATCAACAAACCGGATTAACAGGTAAGGATATCATCAGGTTGAGGGGGTATGAAATCTCAGATATCACCGACGTTAATGAGGATGCGCCTACCATTTTT
>JAGTVA010000007.1 GCA_018224445.1 Saprospiraceae bacterium | reverse complement strand
CGTTCGTTCTTCGCAATGAACTGAGAAACTTGAATAAAAATTTAGATCAGGAATCAATATTCAGATGGGTTGAATCCTTGTTCTGAAAAACTGAGCATGAATTTATAAAGAAAAAGCCCGGGTATATATTATTTTAATAGGGTGGATAAGTTCAAGTAGGGGAGAGGCCAACCTTGAATAAATGATTTAATTTCGATATTTTTAAAAGGAATTGCAACTTCACAAAAGAATATGACATGTAGAAAAATCAAGAATCGGAAATAAAATCTAAAATCGTTAATCGATGTTCGTTAATCAGTGTTCCTTCCTTACTCATGAGACCAGAATCATTCTACACGCCCATGGTCTTTTAAAATTTTAAGGATATCTTCATCGCTTATTTTACCGTACTTAGCAATTTGTGAAACACCAATACCATCGTCGTAAAGTGCGAGGATCATTTCAGTTTTTCCTTTTTTAATTAATCTATCATAAGTAGTCATGACTTGATCTTTTATAGGTTGTGGAATGTTTTTAATGGCCTCAGCTATGTTTTTTTCTGATAAATTTGTTGTTGTAAAACTGTAAACGATTAAAATATCTAAAAAGTTCTTGTCTGCTTCCTCCAAAGGGAATAAACGCAATATGCGGTTGAAATTCTCGACCAGAGTCTCAGGGTTAAATCGCAGCCTCTGAGCACCCAGGGCAGCTGCAAGCATACTGCTGCGAAGAGTTTCTATCTGGTGATTAGGTATTTCAAGGAGTGAGAAAAAAAGGAATTCCATTCGGGGCACATAAGCCAGGAATTTCTCAGGATAGGCCCCAAACAATTTAACCAAACCGGGAACCTCCCACTTTTGTTTTCCCTGATAATAAATAAGTGGTAAAACCAACTGAAGTTTTTTCCTTTGCTTAGTTTGTTTAAACCAATGTGCAAAGAGGTAATAGCCGACTTGAATTAATACATTTTTATCGGGCGCTGACTTGTGCTCAAATAAAAATGCTAAATTAATTTTCTTGTTCTTTTTTCCCTTAACCTCCAGCTCTAAAATTAGATCTGAAAAATACTCATTTAACTCTTTATCCAAATAAGATTCCTGCAAAACCTTTAGGCTTTCGATAGCCAGAAGATTAACAAGGTTTGAGGGAAGAAACTCCTTTAAAAATACTCTCGCTCTTTCCGGATCGGAAAAGGTATCTCGCACAAACTTATCATGAGGATTGTTCACCGACTTACTCATTGGGGTAAAGATAAAAAAAGGTGAAGTTTTTACCAATCTTTGTCAATAGATAAGAGCGAGATTCAAAAAATCTATCGTACAGTTAAATTTCCACTACTTTAAATCGCGGAAAAAATTCATCTGTTTTAATAATACTTGCATTTTGTAACTAAATTTAGTTACTTTTGCGTTGTGTCTAAGAAAGATAAATTAATATCCAGATTTTTAAGCATGCCATCTGACTTCCGTTATGATGAAATGGTTAGATTGCTGGGATACTTTGGTTTCACCGAAGTTAAAAAGGGTAAGACATCCGGTTCAAGAGTTAAATTTGTAAATAAAGAAGGAATTCCGATTTATATGCATAAACCTCATCCCCATGGAATAATCAAAAGGTATCAGTTAAAGCAAATCAGAAAAACATTAAACTTATGACTCATTTAGAATACAAAGGCTACACAGGAACGATTGAGTACAGTAAAGAAGATAAATTGCTATATGGGAAGGTCGTTGGAATCAGGGGACTGCTATCTTATGAAGGCACTACAGGAACAGAACTAGAGGCTGATTTCAAAGAGGTAATAGACGAATATCTGGCAGATTGTAAGGTAGCCGGCATTAAACCAGAGAAGCCATTTAAAGGGAGTTTTAATGTGCGAATTCCCTCTGAATTACACCGAGATGCTGCACTTAAGGCAATGGAGTTAAATACGTCCTTAAATCGATTTGTGTCGGAGTCTATAAGAGCTAGATTACTTCAAAAAGTGTAGTCAAAAAGTTTTGTGTAGTCTCTATCTTTCAAATCCCCAATTCACATCAATTCACAAAATATCACTTCCTCCCCTTTTGTCCTATAATTTATATTATGTTAAATTAGTGTTTTTAATTCTATTCCCGGCACTACTATTCCACGTCTGGATGATTTTTCTCAAAAAAAAAGCTTGATTGCATTTTGCGCTATTAGACGCGAATCTGCAATCAAGCTCGTCTGGTCGCCTACCTTATAAAATAGGCAATCTAATTGCTCTATAAATTAAAATCCCATTCCGCCCATTCTCTGAAGCGTTTCCATATCCATCTCTCTATATCCTTTGTCGTCAATCTCAAAAACAGATTCGTCAAATGAGGTATTGAATTCCACGGCTTCGGTTATCATTTTTATTCCACCACCTTCAACACTCATATAAAGGATTGCACCGGGAAGAGGATTTTTCTGCACTCCCTGGACCACTGAGGAAGCCATTTTGAGTTTTTCAGTTACATAGGTCACTATGTCCATAGTCATTCCCTGGTTGTGTATCGTCATGACCACCTTATAACAGTCGTATCCAAGGATTTTTCGGGTATCGCTTTTATCCACTACTGTCTGAATGTCCACATCTTCATCCACTTCTTCAAAGTCTCCCATTTCCACTTTAATTTTTTGTCCGGCCATATCCATATAAGCCACTACTCTATTGGTTTTTAGATCCGTAAGGGTCCGGTTCACCATCATTCCTCCCATCATATTTATCACCACCAGTTCTTTTTCGGAGGTAAAATAATGAGTGGTAGTACTACCCTTTAACATTTCCATTGACATGGCGGCTTCCGGATTATCGGCCATGCCGGGCATATCCACTTCAATAATTTCAAGCACGAGCTGACCTTTGGTCACCGGGGATTGGGCATGGGTGCTGTGAGCAAAATAAAAGCCGGCGCTCACCAAAAGTATTACTTTAAATAAAATTGTTAATTGATTCATTTTTAGTGTTTTATAAAGTTTGTAAATATTTCAAAATCCCGGAACTCCATCGAACAAATTCATTAAATTGTCGTCGAGGAGTTCATAATTTTCTTCTGTTATATCAAATACACGGACATCAATAGCCGGTTCATAATTAATCAGTTGGTATTTAATCGCTACTCCTCCGGTGGTGATTTGCAATGCCAGAATTGCACCATCAAAAGGGTTGTATTCATATCCCTGAATAAAAGTTAATTTCATGGGAATTTGAGAACAAATATAACCGGATATTCGGATTTCTTCCTCATAATTCGCGAAATATGCTTCCACCCAATGACCTTCTAATCCAAAAAACTCTTTGGTGTGATTTTTATCTTCCACTATATCCAGATCGTTTGACACCTCATTCAAATAGCGGTCGATAAAGGAGTAGTCTTCTTCTACCTTGAAATTTTGATCCATAAACGAAATGTATCGGTTGTGGTATTGTTCTTCGAGGTGAATTATATCCATCATAGAAAATGGGCGATCCATAATCCGGAAATGCTGAAGCAACAACTCCCTATTCTCCGAAAATATCCATTTTATTTTTCCGGAGGAAATATACTCCGAAAGGGATGCCATCAATTCATCGCTGCCGTCAAGATGTTCGCCATCGCTAAACGACATACTGAGGTTGTATTCCAGTACCCCTTCGGACAGTTCCCCCCGATTTCCACACTGTATAAATAGCATAGGGGAGATAAAAACAAGGATCCATAATTTACACAAGTCAAATTTCATATCTGTTTAAAATTTTTTACCTGCATAAAATATGCAAAAAATTGGAATACATTCAGGAACTCGCATGCAAGGGCATCAAAGTACCCTTTCGCATAGAACCTTCTTACCAACAAGTTGAGCATTTTTTGACAATTCAAGAAAAAACAAACATATAAGTCGCAGAGAATGCGCAAAGTTTTAATTTCCACCTATAACCCTCAATAACATTCATAGCCCCATTCATCTTCATTGATTACCCCCCAATCACATAAACACCCAATCATCCAGATATTTAGCAAAAATTTTAGCCGTGTTTTTCGCGTCGTCTATGGCACGGTGATGGTCTCCCTCGAATTCAAAACCCTCCATAGTTACCGCTTTTTTTAATCCGATGGGGTTTTTCAACCCCTTGATATCGGCATATTGTTTTTTTAGATTGACAACATCTCCAACCCAAAATTCTTCCATTCGGTGTTGACGGCAATTTATTTTAAGCATCAATTCATCAAATTTACCCCAGGCCGCTATTCCGTAGTGACCTTCACTCCCCAACCATTCTTCAAACCGATAAGCCACTTTGGAAAAGGTCGGAGCGCGGTTTACCATTTCCTGATCAATGCCTGTCAGCTCCACACAGAAATGACTCAACACGGGATGCAGTACCGGCTTCACAAAAGATTGAAAAGTGTCTACTGCTTCACCGTAGGCATTGAGTTTTACAGCTCCAATTTCAATAATTTCCTGCTCTTCCCTGTCTTTCGGGAATTTCCAGCAACTCGCTTCCAGGTCGAAAACAATATAATTCAAAAATCAGGGGGTTGAATGGAAATAAAAAGATTGACTTATGAATAACTACAATTCGCTCTCAGATGTTTCGCGGTCTGGGTAAAGATCTCTCTCGTAAACCTGCAGCCTGTTGTGGTAAAAAAACAGCAATTTCACGTCTTCGGAGCACAACTTCCTGGATTTTGCGAGGTATTTTAAGGGTTTCCTTACCGAATAATGCCCCAACTCCTCTATTCCATTCAATAGCAATGTTTCTGTATCCGCATTAAAGGCCGGAGTGAGTTTGAGCTTTTTTTCGGCACACAATTCCAGAAATTTTTCGTGCATATCCTCTGCATAAGTTACCAGTGGACGCCATTTCAAACCGGTATCCCGCTCTTCCAGCAGGAACAAGTCAAAAATGTCTTTATCGTCGTTGATTTTGGCGAGAAATTTAAACGCCACAAAAGCGGAAAAATGGCAGGGTAAAACCACATTGTCTGCCTTGTAACTCTCCACAATGGAGTCGGCCAGTACTTTGGTGTAAATCGACTCCCTTTGATTGTTGGTCTTGATTAGTGTACCCACGGTGAAGTAATCTTTAACATCCACTACCCTGCCCCTTTCGTCCACACTTTCTCCCTTTTCGTTGATGATATTTCCCAGTACATCCAAGGGCCGGCCGAAAGAGACCCAGGTGGTTTGATTTTTGGTAAAAAGGTGATTGAAAAAAGTCAGCTTGGAGAATCGCTTTACCTGCTTAAATTTTCTCTTAAAGTACTTTTCCTTCCCCTCGCTTCTAAGGTATTCATCAATCAACACCCTGGCTTCCAGTACAAAGGGATAGGAAGTAATTACAGGCACTACAAAAACCTTTTTATTCGAATTGTTCTGAATCAGGCTTCTCTGAGCCTCGATCATGGTACCCAAAAGACCCAACTTTAATTTGCTCTCTATTTTACCCGACCGCGATCGGGTCCCACCGGGAAAGAACAAGTTATTGACCCCCATTTCTGTCATCCGCTTGGACATCGTTTTGAGAGTCTCTAGATAAATGGCATTTTTCTTTCTCCTGTCCAGGCGATAGGCGCCCATCCGATTCATGTAAAAAGCTGCAAATTCGCTGTTGTACAGATTTAGGCCCGCTCCATAACAGAAAAAGGGCAATCCGGCTTTAAAATCGATGGCGTAGCCCAAATAAATCGAATCCAGATTAGAGGAGTGAGTAGGAACCAATACCACCGTACCTTTTTTCATCAATTTTCTCACCAGTGGAACGAATCCGGTGACTTTCACTTTGTCCAGCAAGCGTGATTTCGGCCCCCAGAAGGGGTATTTTTCCCAAAACTTATTGAATAAAACTTTAAAAAAGGCAGTGAGGGCTTTTCGGGCAAATTTAAAAGTATTGGTTTTGAAGTCTCCTACGATTTCCTCCGTATAACGATTGATCACCCGGTAGAGCAATTCCCTGGATTTCTCTCTCGCCACCTCCTGGGGCATGCCTTTTATTTGGGTCAACTTATCTTCTATCCTGTTCCAAAAGAGCTTCTCATTGGGGGGGTCCACCTTCCAGGTACTCTTCTTCATCCGTATCTTTTCCAGATAAATGGTTTTGGCAATTAATTCCTGTACGCCTTCATCCGAATACCTGAGCAGATTGTTCACGGTGAGTTGGTTAACCTCTTCAATAAAGGCCTTTCGCTGATCCGCGAGATGGCAAATGGGCCATTTTTTCAAATCGCTCTCGATTAGATCGAAATCATAGTCTTCTATTTCTACCCCGCGCTTTGCCTTCATATCCGAGGAGGTCGCATCCACCCCTGACTTCTTTATATTTTCTTCCGTCATTTTCATTATCTACATATTATTCCAAACTATACCGGAAGGATTCATTGGTTTCTAATATAAATTTCAACAACTCCTCTCTTCCCATTTTTTTGGCCGTTGAAGTTACAAATTCATCCGGTAGAGCTGCCCATTTTTCAAGAATTGCGTCCCTGATGGATTGCAATTGTTTTTTTCGGTGAGAAGACCTTATTTTATCGACCTTAGTAAAAATCAAAACCCACGGAACGCTGTGTACTGCGAGTTCCTCCAGAAAGTCCAGGTCCTTTTCCTGGGGGGGAATCGAACCGTCTATCAACACCATTGCGCACATGAGGTTGGGCCTCAGCGCGAGGTAATTCCACAATTCTTTGTCCCATTTCTGTCGCTTTGATTTGGAAACGTGAGCGTAACCGTATCCGGGAAGATCGGTGAACACCCATTGCTCATCCACCCTGTACAAGTTTATGGTTTGCGTTTTACCGGGCTTTTTGGAAATCCGGGCCAAATCACTCTTTTCTGTAAGGTAATTGATAAGAGAAGATTTTCCGACATTAGACCTCCCGATAAAAGCGTATTCCGGAAGTTCCATTACCGGACATTGCTCTACGGTTTCAAAACTGCCTAGAAATTCTATTTTATTCATCTTTTAAATTATTACTAATCCTTAGACTTCTGCTTCAAAAATTAAAGTCCATCCTGTGCTTATCCCTAAGTATATTGCAGTCATGTACTGTTTTACTTTTATTAAGTATATTTAAAAAACTCACTGCTAAAGCGCCGAGTTTTCGCAAAGTTTTCATTTCGACATGAATAATTGCTGGTGCTTGAAATGACCTTTTGCGTCTTCCTTTGCGTGTACATTTCGACAGGCTCAATGCACCGCTCAGCGTTCTCTGCACCATTGCGGTAAAATTAACTTTGCGTCCTCTTTATTTCTTAAAGAATTGTCAATGATATCGGTAGCAACCCTCGCAACATTTAGAGAAAAAACCTATTCATAACTTTGCATACTCTCTGCCACAGACCTCACAGTCTTTAAAAATTGCAGTGCAAAGTTAAATTATATCTCCTAACTCAAACTATTTAACATTTTAAAATCAATATTTTAATTATTTATTGGTTTAATTTATAAATTTGCTCAGTTTTTAAATATGGAGAAGCTTTTTACATTTACACTTCTTGTCCTCCTGGCCAGTTTCTTATCCATCGGCACACTGGACAGTCAGGTCAATATCGGCATTCGCGCCGGATTGTCTACTACCCAGTTGGACCCGAAAGAACTCCTTATAGTCGACCAGGATGGAGTGGAAACTTTCAAATTGAGGGTAAAAGAAGTCAATTACGGTTTTCATATTGGCCTGTTGGTCCGATTTCAGATCAATAAATTTTACATCCAACCGGAGTTTTTATACAATTCCCACAGCGTAGATTACGAATTCGATGAAATTGCCAATCCCGAACTCGAGAATTTTATCCTTTCCGAGCGATTTCAGCACCTGGACATACCCTTGATGTTGGGTTTGAAATTTGGATTTTTTAGAATCAATGCCGGGCCTGTGGGCCACTTCCAGTTGAGCAGCGTTTCAGACCTTACCGATAAAGAGGGCTACAGTCAAAAGTTTGAAGAAATGACCTTTGGATATCAGGGGGGAATTGGTTTTGATATTTGGAATATCCACCTCGATTTCCGCTACGAGGGGAATCTTACCCAATACGGAGAACATATCGAATTTTTTGGAAGACAATACGATTTTTCGGATACCCCTTCGAGACTCATTGCCTCTATTGGATTTGTTTTTTAATAAAAACGGTAATTATTTCTAACCCTTCGATTTAAATACATTGCGCGACCTGATTCGCTGGGAGCGGTAAAAAGCCTTGTAGTATATCGGAAGTAAAAAACTCCGGAGTTTGGAAAAAGGTTTAACACTTACCAATGAAGGGAGTGCGTCTGCACCTAAATCGGCTTTAACAATAGTGGCGGTGCGCCCCAGATAAAGCTTGTCACTATTGTTTTGAATGGCTTGCTCCACCAGTTTCAGAAGGATAAATTTATACAAATCGTACTCCTGATTTTTAGATTTTTCATACCCCAGATAGTGCCCTTCGGTGGTGTTATTGTAGTTGAACCAACTGTAAAAAGCTACCAACTCCCCATCGTCAAAAATTCCGCAAAGGTGGTAATCGAGTTCATCTATTTCCTGAAGTTCGCTAAAAAAATTGAATTCGGGATGCAATAAATTATAGGAGGAAGAATTTAAAATTTCTGTAAAGAGTTCCATGATCCGGGCCTGATGCCCAATAATGTCCTCCCTGTTAAATTTTACCACCCGCAGGCCTTGCGAACCGGCCAATACCTGATTTATTTTCTTTCGATATCTCGAACGCAGGTCATGGTAGTAAGCATCTATGTTCTTCCACCTGTTCATTCCCCGAATATGCATCACGGGTTCAATAGCGAAGTGTTGCCAACCCGAAGTCTTGCTTCCCGTTTCCGCCACATCCTCTCCTTTACTCAAGATAGCCATTCCACTGAATTCCCCGGAATCAAAATCAGAAGCATCCAGCAGGGAATCCATGATCTCCTCCCACCATCGATTCTCGGAAAGGGTTTCCCATTCGGGTTGTATCCAATCTACCCGAACCCCGGTCAACAGTAAATTGCCAAGTACTAAAATTTTCCCATTGAATAGTTTCCCCAACCTTAACAAGCCCAGCTTAAAAATGCGGTCTACAAATTTACTTCGGTTGACAAGGGATTGATTGATGTAGGAATTGAAATAAAAATTCACCAATTGGACACTGGCACAGCCCAACAATTCCCCGCTGTTCAATACCAATAAATACATTTGATCAATATTTCCGGGAAGCTGTTGAGACAGGTAATCGATCAGTGAAAAATTAATCCCTGTAATTTTTTTTAGTTTTTTTAAATCCAAAGTACTACCTTGAGCAGTATAGGAAGAGAGCGCTTCAGTATTTTTCATCAAAAAACAGTCCAATCTCTGCCCGTTTTTATTGAGGTGCCATTTAATCAAAACAGGAATTTAGGTTTAAATTATATTCAATATTCATGTAAGGTCATGCAAACATAAACGTCTAAAAATAAAAAACAATGGAAAACAACTACTTCAACTCTGATGACCTCAAAAAGTTTCCGGGGATAACAGAATTTCAGGAGAATCTCGGGAATCAATTTTTTGAATACTACGGAGAAGTATTTAAAGAGGGTGCGCTCACCTTAAGGGAAAAATCACTTATAGCTCTGGCAGTAGCTCACACCATTCAGTGTCCTTACTGCATTGATGCCTTTACCGGTAGTTCTATTCAAAACGGCAGCGATGAGGAGGAAATGATGGAAGCTGTCCATGTGGCCGCGGCTATTCGGAGCGGTGCGTCTTTGGTCTTTTCCGTGCAGATGATGAATAAAGTCAAAAAAATGTCAATGTAATAATGGGTGTAAAACAGAAAACCAAAAGTTTACGTGCGAGAAAGAGCGAATTGTCAGACACTTTTTTTCAACTCAAGGTGTTGCAGCAAACCGATAAAAAGCCAAATGAGAAAAAATTCCCCGCATTTCAGCACACTCTTCACCAAGCCGGGTTCGACGAACTGAAACCGGAAACTTCAGATTTATTTCAGCTCAACATAGGAAAACTGTGCAATCAAACCTGCGCTCACTGTCATGTGGATGCAGGCCCAGACAAAAAGGACGAAATGATGTCCAGGGAGCACCTCGATATCTGCCTCGACATTATTAAAAAGCACAACTTCACTACCGTTGATATCACAGGGGGTGCACCTGAAATGCACAAGCATTTCCGATGGTTTGTGGAAGAGTGCGTAAAAACAGGAGCAAAAGTGATGGCGCGGTGCAACCTCACCATTATCTGCGCAAACCCAAAGTACAGCGATATACCCGAATTCTATGCAAAGAATAAGGTTCAGGTAGTTTCTTCGCTGCCGAGTTTCAGTGAAAAGCGAACCGATTCTCAAAGAGGGGATGGAGTTTTTGAGGATTCCATCAAGGCCCTCAAAATGCTCAATGAGGTGGGATACGCCCGGGAGGGAAGTGATTTAATACTCGACCTGGTCTACAACCCCACAGGTGCATACCTGCCGGGTAATCAAGCCACTCTTGAAAGGGAATTTAAACGAAAGTTAAAGAGAAAATACGATATCGATTTCAATCAATTGTACTGTGTTACCAATCAACCCATCAGCAGATTCCTGGACTACCTGATCAGTACGGGAAACTACGAATCTTATATGGAAACTCTTGTCAATGCTTTTAACCCCGCTACCGTGGAGGGATTGATGTGTTTGTATACTTTGAGTGTCAGCTGGGACGGTTACATCTACGATTGCGATTTCAATCAAATGCTGGATCTAAAAATGAAATCCAGGTCCAAACATATTGAAAATTTCGACCTTGAATTGCTCAATCAAAGAAAAATTATCACCGGACAACACTGTTATGCCTGCACAGCCGGAGGAGGATCCACTTGTGGAGGTGAGATTGTATCGGATTAAACTTAATACCTACTTCTGTTTTGATTTCACTGCACTTCTGTAAGCAAGGGAGCCATGGATTTTTTCTTCGAGTTATAGAATATTATTACGCTCCTTCAATAACTACCATTGGCCGCTCCCAATATACCCTCTCAGCGTTTTCCCCGGCGTGCTTTGCACACTTTGCGGTGAACCACATCCACACTGCCTCCTGCCAATATCGTCAAATCCTGAATGCCGCCAACTGCAAACTGCAAACTGCCAATCTCGTTAAGCCACTCCGCTCCACTTCGTGCCTTCCCGAGACCGGTTCGAATCACTTCGCTATGCTCCATGATTCTCCAAACTTTTAACCTTGGACTTTCCGACTTTCGACTTTCGACTTTCGACCTTCGACTTTCGACTTTCGACTTTCGATTGCCTACCCCATTAAGTGTAATTTATGCCAAAAAAACAAAATCTATATAAAGTGTCCTACCTTAGAAAGCTATTCCACAATGTATGTTTATAAAAACTTTTTTTGTCAGGTACTAAGGCCCCTTTTTCAGTTATAATTTTTTACAAAAAAAATATACTTTTCAGGTATTTTATGTAGTTAACTAAAAGATTATGTTATACCTTTGTATGACGACTTTTTTTAATCTGTAAAATTTTACACCTCATGAAAAACGCTATTATTTTTATTGTCGGTGCCCTGTTGTTACTCAGTTCCTGTGTAACTCAAAAAAAATACGACGCTTTGCTGACCGACAACAAAAGAATGGAAAACAGACTGGATAGGTTGGAAGAAGTTCGCAAAGCCTATGACCAACTGGTTGTCGAATCCGGTGAACTGGAATCCGACCACAAACGAGTTTTGGCTGAAAAATCAACACTTGAAAAGGAGCTAAACAATTTAAATGCCTCCCACAATCAACTAAAGGAGGAATACGAAAGCCTTCTCAGGGAAAACAGAAACCTACTTGCTTCCGCTACCGAGGACAGGCAATCCCTGATTGAAGAACTGGCTAAAAAGGAAAATGAAATTGCACAATCCGAGAAGCGATTAAACAGATTGGAAATTGACCTCGCACAAAAAGAGAAGGATCTCAACGAACTTCAGGATTCTCTCGCCGATCGCGAAAAAAGGATTAATGAACTCAATGAACAACTGAATGCCCAGCGCCAGTCGCTGGACAATTTGATGGCCGGTATCAAACAGGCTCTTCTCGGTTTTACCGATTCCGAATTGACTGTATCGGAAAAGAATGGGAGAATTTATGTATCCCTGAGTCAGGAATTGCTCTTTGCCAAAGGCAGCGATTTAATAGACTCCAAGGGAAGAGAGGCCATTATTAAGTTGGCTGAAGTTCTCCGGGGCCAAAAGGATATAGAAATCAAGGTAGAGGGACATACGGACTCCGATGGAAGTTCGGACAGGAATTGGGACCTGAGCGTCACGAGAGCCACTGCAGTGGTTAAAATTCTGACCCGTTCGGGAGTGGATCCCGTGAGAATAACTGCTGCGGGACGAGGCCTGTATGACCCGGTTGTTCCGAACAATACCGAAGCGAATAAATCCCTGAACAGAAGAACTGAAATTATTCTCTCCCCGGACCTGAGTAAATTATACGATTTGATCCGCAGTTGACCTGATTTTTTTATTGGAACTCCCAACAGAACAGTTTGTTGTAATATGGTTCACCTCTTTGCGTTTTTAAATATTACAAGGAAGTAGTATGTCCACTGTTCAATTGACCAAAGCATTGGTATTGTTTTTTGTATTCTCGCTGGCATGGGGTAACCTGTTTGGCCAAATGGATGTGCAGCGATGTGGAGCCGATAATTTTTTTTTGGAGGGCATAGAATACAATCCTCAATTGGCTGATAAACCTTCAGGGAATCAGGAAAAACTTCGATCGTTCCTCATGGACAATCCACATTCTATACAGCGCTCAATCCTCACTATTCCAGTGGTAGTGCACGTGGTCTATCACACTGAGGAACAAAATATTTCAGACCTGCAGATTTACGATCAGCTCGAAATCCTCAACCGGTCTTTCAACCAGAAAAATCTCAATTTACACTCCGTTCCCTCTCATTTTAGACACTTAATAAGTGACGTGAATATTGAATTTTGCCTGGCGCAAAAGGATCCACAGGGAAATAAAACCAATGGAATCAATCGAATTCAAACGGAGGTCCCGGAAATAGGAAGCACCCGTTTTGAAGGGAATAAAGTGGCCGTATTTTTTTCAGATCAGGGCGGAAGGGATTTATGGAATCCCAAAAATTATTTAAACCTTTGGATTTGCGATATTGGCGGAAATCTGGCCGGCAGCAGTACTTTCCCCAATATGGCACCCTATCCCGAAGCAGAGGGCATACTATTGGACTATCGCTACGTGGGCAGTATTGGCAAGGCAGTGGAAAGCGCACCTTACGACAAAGGCAAAACCCTCGTGCATGAAGTGGGTCATTATTTTAATCTGTTCCACCCCTGGGGGCTCGGTCCTGGAAGCTGTCAAAACGACGACGAAGTGGAGGACACCCCCTTGCAGGAAAAGCCCTATTTTCGATGCCAAAACGAAATAACCCAATCCTGTGGAAGCGAAGATTTAATCGTCAATTTCATGGATTATCCCGAGGATAAATGTCTTGCGATGTTTACCCACGGGCAAAAGGAGAGGATGATTGGAAGTATAATGTTATTTAGAGAGGAACTCATAAGTAGTGATGCCTGCAATCCTATGGTGGGGCCTGAAGAACAGGATATATCCGGTTTACAAATTCAATATTTGAATGGTGCGGGGCAAATTGCCATTTTCTCACAGGGCGGAAAAAGGTATGAATTAACCGCAGAAATATACGATCTGTTGGGCAAAAAGCTCCATACAGAAAAACCGGTTTTTTACAGGTCGCACCTCATCAATAGTTCTCGTCTTTCAGTGGGTATGTACATCGTGTGTCTCGAAGACGAGAAAACCAGAGTCTGTAAAAAAATCCTGGTTTATTAAATTTGATCAGGCCATTGTTTTTTCTTGCTTTACGGAATTCATCATGCTCTTAGCACATTCCAGAATATCCAGACGCTCTAAATGCACAATTCCACCATCGGGTCCGGGCTCAATGTGTCGAAATATTACACTATCGTTCACCACGTACTTACTCGCCCCAAAATAATTCCGAACCGTTTGTTCATCCAATTGGAGTTCTTCGGCAATTTTTTTAATACTTCCCGTGGGTAACCGGTGCTTAATGGCCCTTAACTCATTAAAAGAAATCTTCATAAAATTGGTTTTATTGGTCAATAATAGATCAGGCATAAATTTAATATATTTTTAAGAACCCACACAATTTTATGTTAAAAATAATTACAAGTTTTTTTATAAATGTTTTTTACCAGCATCCGTGGATGTGATTTTTGTAAACCATCATCCGCAAATGGATTTGATTTGTGGGAACTTTGTTAAATTCGCAACTTCTTTTAAATTTTTAATAAACATGGAATACAATCCGAGACCTATTGAAGCCAAGTGGCAAAAAAAATGGGAACAAGAGGGTACCTACCGAACCAAAACAGACCCTTCCAAACCCAAGTTTTATGTACTGGACATGTTCCCCTATCCCTCCGGTGCCGGTTTGCACGTCGGCCATCCGTTGGGCTACATTGCATCGGATATCATCTCCAGGTACAAAAGGCACTCCGGTTATCAGGTTCTGCATCCTATGGGGTACGACGCATTTGGATTGCCCGCTGAACAATACGCTGTTCAAACCGGTGTGCACCCCTCGCAATCCACAAAAGAAAATATAGACCGCTACCGCGAGCAACTGAGTAATATAGGCTTTGATTACGATTGGTCGAGGTCTTTTGCCACCTGTGATCCAAAATACTACAGATGGACACAGTGGATTTTTATCCAGATGTATTCCCATTATTATTGCACCGAAACACAACGCGCCAAGCCATTGTCAGAGTTAGAGAACCTTTTTTCAAAAAGTGGCAACCGCGATGTACCCGCTTTTTCAGGTCAGGACCCCGAAGTATTTTCCGCTTCAGAGTGGAATGAAATGAATCCTTATGAAAAAGACCAGGCCTTGATGAATTACAGGCTGGCCTACAGAAAAACATCACATGTGAACTGGTGTCCCGAATTGGGAACCGTCCTGGCCAATGATGAAGTAAAGGACGGCAGATCAGAACGCGGGGGCTACCCGGTGGAAAAGAAACCTATGGTTCAATGGTCTCTCCGGATCAGCGCCTATTCCGAGCGTTTGTTGAATGACCTGGAAGGATTGGATTGGTCCGAGTCCTTGAAAATTGTACAACGCAATTGGATAGGCAAATCCACTGGAGCTACGGTCTGTTTTTCTGTAAAGCTATCTGAACGAAAAATAGAAGCTTTTACTACCAGGCCCGATACCCTTTTCGGAGTCACTTTTATGGTTCTTGCTCCGGAACACCCTCTGGTAGATGAAATCACCACTTCGGACCGCCAGAAAGCTGTAAATGAATACAGAAAAAAGGCCGCTTCCCTTTCCGATCGTGAACGCCAGGCCAATGTCGACCAGGTGAGCGGAGAGTTTACGGGAGGATATGCCTTCCACCCCATCACCGGAGAGGAAATACCCATTTGGATCAGCGATTACGTCCTAATGGATTACGGTACCGGGGCGGTGATGGCTGTCCCCTCCGACGATGAAAGGGACCGCAAGTTCGCCAGTCATTTCAATTTGCCAATTACAGAAGTATACGATAAATCCTCAGGAGAAAATGACGTAAACAAATACAAGTCCATTCACTCTGACTTTTTAAATGGATTGAATGTACCCGATGCCCTGAAGAAAATCATTGATTACCTGGAGCAATCAAAAATTGGAAAGGCGGAAGTTCGCTACAAATTGAGGGATGCCATTTTCAGTCGACAGCGGTACTGGGGAGAACCCATTCCAATCATTTACGACAGGGATGGAGTTTCTCGTGCTTTAAAAGAGGATGAATTGCCGTTGGAATTACCGACAATAGATGATTTCAAACCAGGTTCTGACGGTCGGTCTCCCCTTTCCAGGGTGAAGGAATGGGTAGAACTGCCTGGAGGCTATCGAAGGGAAACCGATACCATGCCAGGGTTTGCCGGGTCTTCGTGGTATTTTTTGCGCTATATGGACCCACACAATGAGGAAGAATTTGCCTCTGAAGAAGCCATTCAGTATTGGCGGGAGGTGGACTTGTATGTGGGGGGAACCGAACACGCAGTGGGCCACCTCATGTACGCTAGGTTTTACCACAAATTTCTCAATGATATTGGGAAAGTGCCTACCGCGGAACCCTTCAAAAAACTCATTAATCAGGGAATGATACAAGGGGTTATTGAGTCTTTATACATGGACAAAAGGACGGCAGATCCGGTTCGATTTGTCTGTGCTTCTCTGGCCGAAAAAGAGGGGCTTGAACACTTTTCCAAAGTACTGGTCCACGCCGACTTTGTGGATAATTACGGAGCGGAGGATTCTTATCTTTCAGGGGAAGGGGTAAAAAAGTTTACCGGGTGGAATAAATCTTTTGAGGGAGCTATTTTTGAATGTCCCGGAGGGGTTACAAACAGGGGAAAATTTACTCCTGGAGAAGGGAGCACGGCCACTGACAGTCACCTCCTTACGCATTCTGAGGTGGGCAAAATGTCAAAATCCAAATACAATGTAATCAATCCCGATGAAGTGATTGAAGAATACGGCACGGATTGCTTCCGGATGTACGAAATGTTTTTGGGACCGATTGAACAATCCAAACCCTGGGATACACTTGGAATAGAAGGGGTATCTAAGTTTTTGAGAAGGTTTTGGAATCTTTACTTCAAGGAAGAGCAATTTTATATAGAGGATGCCAAACCCGAAAAAGAATGTCTGGTCGTATTACACCAAACCATCAAGCGGGTTAGGGAGGACATCGAGCGTTTTTCCTTCAACACCTGTGTCAGTCATTTCATGGTCTGCACCAATGAACTCAGAAAAATCAACTGCCACCACAGAGAGGTGTTGGAACCCTTAATTGTACTCATCGCCCCTTTTGCACCCCATATCGCAGAAGAATTGTGGTCGAAGGCAGGTCATACCAATTCTGTTGCACTTCAACCCTATCCTGAGTTCGACCCCGGGATACTGAAAAAAGATTCCGTGGTGTACCCGGTGGCCGTAAACGGAAAGAAGCGCACGGAAATGGAATTTGCCACCAGTGCTTCAAAGGATGAAATCGAATCAGCCGTAAGAGATAATGAGGTAGTGAAAAAATGGAGTGAGGGTAAAAGTATCAAGAGAATTATTGTGGTACCAAACAAAATGGTCAATGTGGTGGTTGTGTAACTCAACCCAATCGCACTTCAATAAAAATAAATTAAATTTCCTGCATGTTTAAGAAAGGTTCTAAAGTCTACAGCATAGTGAATTTCAAATGCCCAAAATGCCATGTGGGAAACCTCTACCCCACTACCCTTACCAGTTTTTCAAAAATTTTCACCATGTACGACTCCTGTCCGGCATGCGGTCAAAAGTACGTATTGGAGCCCGGTTTTTTTTGGGGCGCTATGTACATTGCCTATATGCTGAGTTCAGGTATTTTATTGGTGGGTTTTGCGGTCTTGTTTTTTGTATTCAACATTGCCATAATGACTGCCTTTTGGATATTATTGGCCGTACTGGCGGTATTGTACGGACTCATTTTCAGGCTTGCCAGGGCGATTTGGATTAACATCTATGTGCATTACAACCCCAAAAAGCCGCTTATTTTAGATGATATTGAAAACAATGGAAAAGGAAAAAATTGAATCGCTACTCCGAGCCTATTTTCCCGGTCTTTCGGACTTGAATTTGCGAAGGGAAATACAAGATGCGGCAAGTATAATCGAAGTGAAGAAGGACGAGATCCTTATCCATCACGGTACCTATGTAAAATTGATTCCCCTCGTGACAGATGGATGCATTAAGGTTACCCGCCAATTCGATGACGGGAGGGAATTGTTTTTATACCATCTTTACCCCGGGGATTCCTGTGCAATTTCAGTCAGTTGTTGTATGTCCGCTGAACCGAGTCCTTTTTTTGCGATAGCCGAAGAGGACAGTACCATTGTGGGAATCCCCATCAGTTTTATGGAGAAATGGCAGTCCAAATACCCCGTATGGAACAGATTTATGATTTCGATTTACGAGGATCGATTCAAGGAATTGGTTCTGGCAATTGACGACATTGCCTTTAAAAAACTGGACGAACGATTGGTGGAATACCTTCGGAAGAAAACAGAAGCGCAAAACAGCATGACCCTTCAAATTACCCATCAACAAATTGCTGAAGAACTCAACACCGCAAGGGAGTCAGTTTCCAGGTTGCTTAAAACACTGGAATCAAAAGGAGATATCAAACTGGGCCGCAACAGCATAGAAGTTTATAGAAAACAAGGCTAACGAGATGGTGTTGCAGGCTGCTAAAAATATTATTCCCATCCTGCCACTCCGAAAAAAGAATTCCTCGAATAGCTCCACATTAATTTTTATTAAACCTTTAAAAATTCCCCTTCCGGGACTGTATCACTTAATTTATTTTTCCTATCTTCGGCCCTTTATAAATTTATTATGTCACTGTCACACGACTGTGATATACATCGAAAGAACCACAACAGTGGGAGGTCCGGCTTTCAAGTCGGCATTTTTACGCAAGGAATAAAGTACAAACACATGAAAGATATAGATATAGCCAGAGCCAGTAAAATGGCACCAGTTACAAGCATTGCCAAAAAAATAAACACAGGGGAAAACGACCTCCAACTCATCGGCAAGTACAAGGCCAAATTGCCTCTCTCATTGATAGACGACAAAAAAGTTAAAGAAAACAACCTCATACTCGTCACTGCCATATCACCAACCCCGGCCGGAGAGGGAAAAACCACCATGTCCATAGGACTCAACGAGGGATTAAATAAGATAGGTAAGCAGTCCACCGTAGTCCTTCGGGAACCCTCACTCGGACCCGTGTTTGGAATAAAGGGAGGTGCTACCGGTGGCGGATACGCTCAGGTAATTCCCATGGAGGACATCAACCTTCACTTTACAGGAGATTTTTCCGCTATTGAAAAGGCACACAATTTACTGTCCGCACTGGTTGACAACAACATACAGAGCAAAACCAGAAGTTTAAATATCGATCCGCGCACAGTGGTGTGGAAAAGAGTAATGGATATGAACGACCGGGCCCTTAGAAATGTAGTAATCGGCCTCGGAGGAACGGGTTCAGGTATGCCCAGAGAAACGGGTTTTGATATCACCGCGGCCTCAGAAATCATGGCTATACTCTGCCTGGCCAACAGTCTCGAAGACCTCAAAAACAGATTGGGAAATATTTTCATAGGTTTTACGATGGACAGGAAGCCCATCTACGCCAGGGATCTCAATGCCCAGGGAGCAATGGCCACATTGATGAAGGACGCTATCCTACCCAATTTGGTACAAACCCTGGAGGGAAATCCGGCCATTATTCACGGAGGCCCTTTTGCCAATATCGCTCAGGGAACCAACAGTGTAATTGCCACGAAAATGGGTCTTTCACTCAGTGACTACGTGGTTACTGAAGCCGGTTTTGGGTGCGATCTGGGTGCCGAAAAGTTTTTAGATATCAAATGTCAAAGTGCCGGGCTGTCGCCCAAAGCTATCGTTTTGGTGGCCACTGTTCGAGCGCTTAAATACCACGGCGGGGTCGGACTCAACGACCTCAATATGCCCAATGTGGGAGCGGTTATCAAGGGTTTGGAAAACATGGAAAAACACCTGGAAAATATAGCGCAATTCGGCCTTAAACCTGTGGTTGCAATTAATTCCTTTGTCTCCGATACAGAGGAAGAGCACAAGGCGATTTTGGAACATTGTGAAAAAATAGGAGTGACGGCTGTTGTAGCAGAAGTCTGGGCCAAGGGAGGCGAAGGTGCTGTGGAATTGGCAAAAAAGGTAGTTGAGGTGGTGGAATCCTGCGACAAACCTTTTACCCCCATTTACCAATGGGACAGTCCCGTGGAGGAAAAAATAAAGAAGGTGGCCACCAAAATTTACGGCGCGGCTTCTGTGGAATACACGGCTAAAGCTAAAGCCGACCTGCGAAAAATACAAAAGCTCAACCTCACCCACCTGCCGGTTTGTATAGCAAAAACTCAAAAGTCTCTGAGCGACGATCCCAAACTATTGGGAAGGCCTCGGGATTTTGTCATAACCGTACGCGAAATTGAAATCGCGGCAGGAGCTGGGTTTTTGGTGCCGATTACTGGCAATATGATGCGTATGCCCGGACTGCCCGCTACTCCTTCTGCTGAACACATCGATATCGACAAAGACGGGAATATCAGCGGCTTGTTTTAAAACCGATTGATTAAATTCAGTTTACCTGGCGTAACTAATCGCTCTTTTTTCACGTATTACGGTTACTTTTACGTGCCCGGGGTACTGCATTTCTTCCTGAATCTTTTGAGAGATCATAAAGGAGAGATCGTCTGCAAAGGTGTCGGTGACTTTCTCACTTTCGACTATTACCCGCAGCTCTCTACCAGCCTGGAGTGCGTATGCTTTTTGCACTCCTTCAAAAGCCATGGCCAGTTCTTCCAGTTCTCCGATCCGCTGGAGATAACTCTCCAGGATTTCCCTTCTCGCACCCGGACGCGCACCGGAAATGGCATCACAGGCCTGGACAATGGGCGAAATTATGTTGTTCATTTCAATCTCATCGTGGTGAGCACCAACTGCATTGCACACCATATCGCCCTCTTTGTGCTTTTCGCACATTTTCATACCCAACAATGCGTGTGACAGCTCCGATTCCTCCTCTGCCACCTTACCGACATCGTGCAGCAATCCAGCGCGCTTGGCTATTTTGATGAGCTTGGGGCTGAGGCCCAGTTCCGAAGCCATAATGGCACATAAATTAGCGGTTTCAATAGAGTGCTTCAACAGATTCTGTCCATAGGATGACCTAAATCTCATGCGGCCCACCATTTTGACCAGGTAGGGCTGAAGGCCGTGAATATCCAACTCAATTACCGCGCGCTCTCCTATTTCTACTATTTGTTCCTCCAATTCCTTGCGGACCTTAGTGACAATTTCTTCTATTCTGGCCGGGTGAATCCTACCGTCGGCCACCAGCCTTTTCAGGGATTGCCTGCAGATTTCCCTGCGGATGGGATCGAAACTTGAAATCACAATCGCCTCCGGGGTATCGTCCACCACTATCTCCGCACCTGTCGCCGCTTCCAGCGCCCTGATATTCCTACCCTCTCTTCCAATAATCTGCCCTTTGAGGTCATCGGAAGTGAGATTGAATACGGTAACCGTATTTTCGATGGTCACCTCGGCACACATTCGCTGAATGGACTGAATGACAATTTTTTTAGCTTCTTTGCCGGCATTTACCTTGGCTTCTTCAATGGTATCCTTGATGAGAGACATGGCGTCGTTTTCAGCTTTGGCCTTTACCGCATCTAACAACTCCTCTTTGGCTTCCTGTTCAGACATTTTGGCTATGAGTTCCAGTTTTTTGATGCGCTCCTCATTGATCTGTTCT
>JAGTVA010000006.1 GCA_018224445.1 Saprospiraceae bacterium | reverse complement strand
TTAATAGATGCCAAAAATTTTGCGGGAAATGACATGAGTTACACCCATCTTGGTGCAGAATTGCTCTACAGATTTGGAACCAACGATCGCTTTTACCTGGGAGGAAGGTACAACACTGTAGTTGGTGACGATGCCGCTGAAAACAGAGATATCACACGACTTAATTTTGGAGGCGGATGGTTCATGACTGACAATATTCTCACAAAAATTGAATACGTCGATCAAAAGTATGAAGGAGAAGGATGGACCGGTAGATTTGCAGGAGGTGAGTTCAATGGTATTGTCCTCGAGGCAGTTATTTCTTTCTAACCGCTTTCCTGATGGATTATAGAATCGATCAGAAAAAGTCAAACTAAATAAACACCTTCCCGGTCCTGCTCTTGCGGGATCGGGATTTTTTAAAGGCCATTGAATTTATAGGTGGTATGAAACGTTAATTAGGTGTGTACACTTTAAAAAAATGAACGAGTCCATTACTTTCATATTTGCAGGTGTACCACTAGATTTATCTGCCGCGCCTCGCCGGAATATCCGGTGCTCTGCAACAGCAGGAAGTAGACTCAGTAAAAAATAAACAGATGAGGTATTTGATTTTATTTATTTTATTTGCATTTCCTCAAATGACCTTCAGTCAGTATGAGGGCAATACTTCTGAGTCCTATTGGGAAGTCAAGGCTACGAGCAAGGTTTTAGTAGAGGGGAAATCCAATGTCAATGAATTTCAATGTGTGACCTTAAACTACGAGGGAGAGGACCAGTTGAAAAAATCCTACCACTCCCAGTCTAAAAACTGGAATCTCACCGGATCCATCGACATGAAAGTAAAGAGTTTTGACTGCGAGAACAGAATAATGACCCGCGACTTGCGCGAGACATTAAGGGCGGAGGTACACCCTACCATATCCATTGAACTACTTCAGTTCCTGCTTCCCGAACACCCCAGGCCATCGGAAAAAATAACAGGCAGGGCAAAGATTACCCTGGCCGGCAATTCCCGGACATTCAACATCACCTGGACCCTTTTCAAAGAAGGTGACACCATGCGCATGTTGGGAACCCACGATTTTAAATTCTCGGATTTCAATCTGGATCCCCCCACCAAAATGATGGGCATGATACAGGTTCGGGATGACATCACAGTCGATATTGACCTGACCATGGAGATGATATCTAACGGCTCTCGTTCGGATTAACCCGGAATAAGGTCCGAAGACAATACAATCAAATAAATACAGGAGCTCAGTCTTATAATGAAAAGAGGCAAACAATTGAATATCAAAAGTTTGCCTCTTTTTTATTTTGGGTAGCGTGGGGGAGGCTTGAACTCCCGACCTCAGGATTATGAATCCTGCGCTCTAACCAGCTGAGATACCACGCCATTATCTCAATGCGCAAAGATAGTGCACTTGAATATATTATAAAAAGTATATAGCTGGGATAATTTAATGTTTTTCCTGACACCTGTTAATCGTTGGTAGTCGTCAAAATATCTTCATTGACCAGAATGCGGCCGCAGTTTTCGCAGACCACTACTCTTCTGGTCAGGCCCACCTCTACCTGAAGTTGAGGGGGAACCATATTGTAACAACCACCGCAAGCGTCTCTCTGAATTGAAACTACCGCCAGTCCGTTTCGGTAGCTTTTGCGAATTTTGTCGTAGGCCTTGATCAACCGTTCATCGATATTTTTTCTCGCTTTTTCGGACTCCTTCATCAATTTGGTCTCTTCTTTCTCTGTCTTTTTGATAATCTCCTCCAACTCTTTCTTTTTGAGTTTGAGATTTTTGACTATTTTATCTCTTTTCTCCACAGCCACTGCGAGTACCTCTTCCTTTTTGGCCACGTCTTCCCTCCCCTCTCTGATTCTCTTTTCAGATAGTTGAATTTCGAGTTTTTGGTATTCAATTTCCTTGTTGAGTGCATCGAACTCCCGGTTGTTTTTCACGGTTTTTAACTGCTCCATATACCGCTCAATCAGCGCGTTGGCATCGGCGATATTTCCCTCGTGCTTGGATATGTGTTGGTTGAATTCCTCAATAGCGGTGTTCAGTTTTTCGATTCTGGTTTCCAATCCGGCCACTTCATCTTCAAGGTCGCTCACCTCTACGGGCAACTCACCTTTGAGGATATGAATTTTATCTATTTCGCTGTCAATCAGCTGTAGTTTGTACAAACTTTTTAATCTGTCTTCTACACTTGCTTCTTTTCTTGCTGCCATAATCAATAGTAATTTATTGGGTTTGTATTCACTTTGGTACAATGGAGCGCAAAGGTACTAAAATTATCCTTCAAAATATCAAATATTAATTCAATTGTGTATTGCTCACTTTCAAAATGCCCCACATCTGCAACCACTATTCTTTTATCCGCTTCAAAAAAGTCGTGGTATTTGAAGTCTCCGGTCACAAAAAAGTCGGCTCCCGATGCCACCGCAGCACCCAGTAAAAAGGATCCGGCCCCACCGCATACAGCCACCCTGCTGACCGACTTGCCGAGGAGTTGGGTGTGTCTGATCAGCCCGGTATTCAATTGTTTTTTCAACAGACTCAAAAATTCCTTCTCTGTCACTGGAAGTTCTAGATCGCCCACCATTCCCGCACCCAGCCCTGGGTCTGTCGCCCGTGAATTTTGAAAATCGGCCTTTAATGAAAAGGGAGCCAATGCGCTCTGCAAAAAATTTTCGCTATGGGCCCGGATCAATCCCGTGCAACTGTAAAAAGGGCTTTCTCCCTTTTCCGACTCACCCGATCCAACTGATTTGTGAATAGAGAAGGATTGAGGGGAAACGGATTGGATGGCGCTCACCGCTTCCTTTTTCAACAGGGGAGAAACCAGCAATCGAAACTGAACCAGTCCTTCTTTAGGTGAGAGCACCCTGCGGTTGACCAATTGGAGGCGGTCCGCTATTTTTCCGTTGACTCCGTTGTCCAGGACGTTGTCCAAATTGGTGTGAATGGCATAAATGGCGAGGTCGTTTTTGATGGCCTTTTGCACACATCTCCCAATCCAGTGGGATGAATTTATTTTTTTTAAACCTTTAAAAATCAGGGGGTGATGAGCCACAATCAGGTTGCACCCGAGGGTTATGGCCTCATCGACCACTTCCTCGGTGACATCCAGAGAGACCAGCACTCCCTCAACCGGTGTTTCCGAATCTCCGATTATCAAGCCGGAGTTGTCGTAATTTTCCTGATACCCGGTGGGGGCCACCCCCTCCAATGCGTTTTGTATATCCCTGATTCTATTCATTGTTTTTGATTTTTATAATCCTCTCGATCATAATCGAGGAAGAATAACCTTCGGAAAATCCCAGGGAAAACACCTTTCCACCGCTTTTCAACACCTCTTCTGCCCCCACTATCTGATCAATGGGGTAATCGCCTCCCTTTACTAAGGTATCGGGTTTAATCTTTTGAATCAACTCTTTTGGGGTATCCTCTTCAAAGGGGATTACCAAATCCACCATCCAAAGGGCAGCGATCATTTTCATTCGGTCATCCAGTGGGTTTACGGGACGTCCCTTTCCCTTTAACTTTCTGACGGATTCGTCGGTATTGATTCCCAATACGAGGCGGTCTCCCAGGCTTTTTGCCTCCAAAAGGTATTGAATATGGCCGATGTGGAGGAGATCAAAGCAGCCATTGGTAAAAACGATGGATTCTCCTTTTGACCTCCAGTGATCAACGACCTCCAGTGCCTCCTCAGTAGAGAGGTGGAATTTTTCTTTCCATCGCACTAAGAGTTTATTTTTCCGGTTACCGATCACGACGCATTTTTTGATTCAACAATCTCCTTTCCCGTGGGATTTTCTTTTAGTTTATTTTTATTTAAAACAGGCAGCAAAATGAGTGCCAGAAGTCCCAGCGTCACACTGCACCCCAATTGAACGCTAAAAAACAGGATATTGGCAAAAGAGAAACCATCTGCCGGAAGGATGCCGTAAAGAGCGAGACCTATCACTGCCAGGTAGTGAAAAGACCCCATACCCCCGGGGGTGGGAATGAGCATACCCAATGCTCCCAAAGTATATACCATCAGTGCGGCGGCGATTCCCAAATGAGCAGTGGGTTCATAAGCGAAAAATGCCAAATAGGTCATGAGAAAGTACATAATCCAGATAAAAAAAGAATGGAAAACAAACCAATAAGGTCTCTTTAGCTTTTTAATTCCCCGCAAGCCCTCAATAAACCCTTTTCCCATTGCGATCAGTCGGTCGGCAAAAGCCGGGCTGTACTTTTTTAAGGCTTTAAATATAAATACCACCAATAAAAATAAAACGATCAGAGCAGCCACCAGGATTACTATCCCACGAGGACCCAGGGCAAATTCAGCATTTTCTTTCAAAAAATCACTCAGCAAACCGTACTGCATAATCAAGGTCAAGCCTACGATGAGAATCATGATAGCCACATCGGTAACCCGATCCATAAAAACCGATCCCATCACCTTTTCCATGGGAATTCGCTCGTACTTTGAAAGTGCTCCGCACCGCACTACCTCCCCCAACCTGGGCAGCCCAAGATTGGCAAAATATCCCAGCATAATGGCGAGAAAGGCATTGGTACTGTTTACTTTATACCCTATGGGTTCCAGTAACATTTTCCACTTAACGGTACGACTTATATTGCTCAGAATAAAGGCGACAAAAACCAGAAGAATCCAAAAGTAATTGGCCTCTGCAAAATCTGTTAACACCTTTTGCAGTAAATTGCATTGTTCAGGAGGGATGCCGTCCAATCGGCACTGTTCCTGATAGGATTGATTAAAATTGAGATAAACGAGGTAGAGTATTCCTGCGCCCGCGCCGAAAAAAGCAATTGTCTTTAAAATATTTCGGCTGAGGGCATTCAATGTCAGGCAGTGATTTTATTATCTCTATCGGGAAAAACCGTCAACGGCTTAAAATTTCTGGCTTCATCGGGTGTCATCATGGCGTAGGAGATAACTATAATGGTGTCTCCCACCTCAGCCTTTCTCGCAGCTGCTCCATTTAAACAGATGGTGCCAGAGTCTCTTTCTCCTTTTATTATATAGGTTTCCAACCGCTCTCCGTTGTTGTTGTTAACTATCTGTACTTTCTCCCCCTCGATCATGCCGGCTGCCTCCATCAATGCCTCATCAATGGTGATGCTTCCGACGTAATTGAGATTGGCTTCCGTGACGGTAGCCCTATGAATTTTAGATTTAAATACTTGTATCCACATAAGCGGCGCAAAATTAATAAAAATATAGGTTCCTGCAAGGCCCGCAGGCAAATTTGTAAATTATCCCTTTTTGGCAAGGGGTTCGTCTCAGGCTTTAAGCACCATGTTGTCGATAAGGCGGACAGCACCGGCGTAGGCCGCTACACATGCAACCACCTCCATGGGCTTGTTTACTTCGCATATAGGTAACAGTGATTGTGGGTCAACAAGTTCAAAATACTCCGGTTTCAATCCCTTTTGGCGAATCTTTTCAATAGCCATTTGCGAAACTTGTTCCGGGGTAAATTTCAATATCCAGATTTTTGCCTTTTGCAGGGTGTCGAACAAAACTGAGGCCTTTTTCCTCATCTCCGGATCCAGGCGCAAATTTCGGCTGCGCATAGCCAGGCCATCGGCCTTGCGCACGGTATCACAGGGTACCATTTCCACAGTTAGCTCGAGATCTTCGATTAGTTTCTGAACCACTGCCACCTGTTGGAAATCCTTCATTCCCAT
>JAGTVA010000005.1 GCA_018224445.1 Saprospiraceae bacterium | reverse complement strand
ATTGCAGAAAAATCAAACAGAGGAGTTGAAAATTATCAACTTTTATTTTTTCACTTATTTTAAGCGACTTCAGCATGGTGGGGTATTATAAAAATAAAAAAACACAACAATTTAGCATCCATTACCAAGACCAGCTTTTTTGCTGGCAGATGTATTATTTTTTAAGACTGCAAAGATAATGGAAACATACTAATTTCATTGGGGGATTGTAAATTCCTTTTCGGCTCTTTCTGATAAACGAGGGATTCCCGTATTTGAATCTCAAATTTCTATTACTTTTACCTTTATTTTCTATTAATGTGTAAAATTATGCGATTTAACCTCCTTATACCTTTTGTGGTGACCACAATTCTTATGGCTTTTTCAGGCCATTTAATTCAGAGCCAAAATCCCACCGGGTTTTGGCCGGGTCTGCAAGAGGAACAATTGAATCTGGAAGAACGAATCCGGGAATTAACTCAGTCGGAGAACTACAAAAAGCACCTTCATGCCATTACTTCTCAGCCTCATTACGCAGGTAGTCAAGAAAGCCGCGAGGTTATTGACTACCTGGCGGAGAGCATGCGGGAGGCGGGTTTGGAAATCGAATTATCCGATTACGATGTGCTGCTATCCAATCCGGGAGAAGTGCATATTCAAATTGAATTGGAACAGCCATTGATATTGAATAAACGGGAAAATATTTACGAAGAGGACGAATGGTCGGGGCACCCCTCGCTCACCCACGGTTGGAATGCGTATTCCGGAAGTGGAGAAGTGACTGCAGAAGTGGTGTATGTCAATTACGGCAGGAAGATGGATTTTGCAAAACTGGACAGCCTCGGGGTGGATTTAACCGGAAAGATCGCCTTGGCCCGCTACGGGGGAAACTTCAGGGGTTACAAGGCCAAATACGCAGAGGAATCCGGAGCTGCGGGACTGATTATTTTTACAGATCACCCTCATACCTCCGGGGAATCAATGGAAGTATATCCCCACAAGCCAATCAACGATGAAAGTGCTATTCAGCGGGGATCTCTTCTTACCTTGAAATATTATGGAGACCCGTTGACTCCTTTTGAACCTTCCCTCCCTCTCGACCATCCTGAGACGCCGGATAGATTGAATGTTGAGGAAGTGGATTTGCCGGCCATACCGGTAGCGCCTATCGGATATGGTGCAGCTCGTGAAATCCTCGTGCGGATGAACGCAGAAGAAGCACCGGAGTCCTGGCAGGGTGGATTTGACTTTCCCTATCTGCTCCAGGGAGGGGAAGATTTAAGGGTTACATTAAAGGTGGAACAACCTCTGGAAATCAAGAGAATCACCAATGTGATTGGAAAAATTGAGGGATCCCGATATCCCGATGAATGGATTATTCTGGGATGTCATCACGATGCCTGGACCTTTGGTACATCCGACCCTAACAGCGGCACAGCTTTGATATTGACCCTGACTGATGCACTGGGTGAATTGATGGCTGAGGGTTGGAGGCCCCAACGCACTTTGATTTTTGCACACTGGGATGCGGAAGAATACGGACTGATTGGATCTTCCGAATGGGTTGAGCATCACCTGGAGGAATTGAAGGAAAAAGCTGTCCTGTACCTCAATGCAGACATGTCTGTAACCGGTCCGAATTTTCGCGCAGCGGCATCACCCTTACTTCATCGAGCAATTGTAGAAACCGCATCGGCTGTTATTCATCCCGACACGAATATCAGTCTATTGGAGTATTGGACCAAGGGAGTGGACTCTATTCCGCCCTCTATAGGCAAACTGGGATCGGGATCTGATTTCGCTCCTTTTGTGCTTCACGCAGGGATTCCTTCCGCACAAATCAGTTCAAGTGGGCGGGTTCCCGTATATCACTCCGCTTACGACAACCTCTATTTTTATGAAAATTTTTTGGATGGGGAATATAAATACGGACCTGCTTTGGCGAGTTTCTATGGAATTTTGGCCACTCGTTTTGCCAACGCTCAGATTTTACCCTACGATATTCAAGCGCTGTCAGATGAGCTTGTGCTGAACTTCAAGGAGGTTAATGAGTTAACCGAAAATGATCTTTATAAGGAATCCAGGCTATCCCAAATACTCAATTGGATTAAAAGTCAATCGGCCTCTTATGAGGCATTTATTGAGGATTTTGGCTCAGGTGAAAAATTCAATTTTTCTACAATCCCCTCTCTGAACAAATCCCTGATGGAACTGGACAGGCTTTTCCTCTTGGAGGAGGGGCTTGAGTTCAATGCGTGGTTACGCAATATCTATATTTCCCCTGACCCCTTTCAGGGCTATGCTGCCTGGACCTTACCCGCAATCCGATACGCTATAGCCACCGGGGAAATTGAAGACGATGCACACCGGAAAAGGATAATCGAATTACACCAACATGTAATTCGAGAAGTGGCGGAATCCATACGCGAAATCAACAGGTTGGTAAAACAATAGAGTTTTTTTCAATTTTTGGAACGGGCACGGGATAATATCAATTATAAAACTGATGGGAGTCATCCCGGCAAAAAAACTTTGTCGGTAAATTTGTTTTTGTTTAGAATCAAAATAAATGGAATCATGAACCTACAACATCCGGTGGAGAAAATAATGACTGCAAATGTCCATTCAGTGAGAGAGGACGACGATTTGAAAAAGGCGCTGAAACTCATTAGACAACACAAGATCAGACATTTACCTGTAGTCAGGGGAAAACAAATAACAGGAATTATCAGCAGCACAGATTTAAATAGACTTACCTTTGGTGGGTTGTTTTCCAACCATGAGAGTGAAGACGAAGCCATACTCGATATGCTCAATATCTCACAAGTAATGACTAATAAACTGAGAACAGTTAATACAGATACGACCATTGGGGAAGTTGCTGAGATTTTTTCCGAAGAGGGGTTTCACGCTTTGCCCGTGGTAAAGGACAGTGAACTACGGGGTATTGTCACCACAACCGACATTATTAAGTACATCTTGAAAAAATAATTAATTGCCGCATGTTTTTTGTAAAAATAGTAATACCAATCAAGACGTGCTTTTCCTTACTGAGGAGTTAATTATAATCAGACATTACTGCTTCCGTAATGTTTTTTTCGCCATAGAAAAATAACGACTACTGTCAGAAGAAGCAATCCCAGAGAAATAATATTGCCGGGGGTAAACAGAGAGTTTCTGACTGCCAAAGGATTTTCCCAATGGCCGTAGGATACATGCGACGACCAGAAGTATGGGTGGCTGTGAATAGGATCTTTTTTCGAGATGAGTTCAAGACTCGCGTGTCTGATGGATTGAGGCAGGTCATTTCCTTTTTTTAGAGCGGTGTAAAAGTCAGAGGCCACCCCATATCCAACGCCATCGTCTATCGGCCATAATGTGGTAACCATGGAATTCACCCCTGCGGAGGCAAAGGCCCGCTGAAGACTGAGAGCCCCTTCTCCTTTTTGGATTGGGCCGTAGCCCGTTCGGCATCCGTTCAGAAAAACCATGGAGGCCTGAAGTTTCAAATTTTCTATATCAGAAATAGGCAAAAGTGAAGTGTAACCCCGGGTGGAATCTGGATTGAAGGCAAAAAAGGAATACTGTGGAAAATTGTCGTTGGAAAATGCGTGTCCACTCAAATGGAGAATATCGGCATGGGTTGCGTGGTCGTTAAAATTGCTCACAGTTGCCTCCGGGCCTATAAATGAAAGGGCATCGAGTTCTCGCTTCAAAAGAATAGCTTCTTCCCTGTTGTACACCAGCGGACTGAGCGATAATTTACCGTCCATTCCCACCACCTCTATTTCATCGTTCCCATAATCAGGTGCAAATGCGACGATCCGGGCCGGGGTGGAAGAACCGGGGCTTTTATCCAAAATCAACTCCAGTGTTTTTAATGAATATGTGTATGTTAAGGCAACCTCTTCGATGAGATACCTGACACTGCCGCACGGAGAATAATCAAAGATCAGCGCCCCAAAAGGGAAAACCGAGGTTTCATCCACTGCAATAATGCAGAGATGGTCGGTAAAATACTCCGCTGCCCCTCCAACTAATTGATTATATATAATGTCGGAGAGGCCAAACAATTTTTCAAGGTGAGCCCTGTGTAAATCGCTATTCCCTATAACAGATGGAAATTTCTCTATCTCCTGTCGGAATTGAAGGAATTTTTCTCTAGGCTTTTCAGTGTAATCCTTTTTTTCAAAATAGACACCTCGTTTTCCGGTGGACAGCACAAAAAAATTCCTTTTACCGAAAAAATGTGTGAGTAGGGTGATTCCCTCCTTTTTCAAGTGTTCGATGGTTTCCCCTCTCGCTTTCCTGCCCGCTATCATTTGAGCTAGATATTGGGGTTGTTGAAGGAGGGAATTGGCAAACAATTCTTGCCTCTGAATGCGAATTTCCGCCAATTGGTTTTCCAACTGTAATTTGTCCAGTTGATTGGCTTCTTCAGCTGCCGGGAACTCGTAGAGTAACAAAGCGAGGGAGTCAAAGGTGATTTTCAATGTCCTATCAGCTTCTACAGCCGCCTGGATTTCTTCGTCGGCAGTTATTTTTAGTACCATATCCTCCAGTAGTAAAATCGATCTCGACTGGTCAGCCAGGAGAATGGCCTCATTTACATAATCCCTTTTACCGGTGAGACGATACAAGTGGTAAAGTATTTCCATGCCCGTTTCAAATACCGTCATATGATCCGCTACTAATCTCGTCCGGGAATGCGGGATTAAGGAAGAAGTGATAAATGATTTTAGCATTTCAATTTGGCTTTCGGTCTCCAACAGCAATTCTTTTAAAGAAGAGGTTTTGTTTTCCAAATCACCCCTATTTTCTATCTCTAAGAACCTCGCTCTGGTGATGGAGCTTTTCGCTCTCAACACCGCATCCGGATCATCGATCAAATCCGGTGGAGATTGGGGGTCTGGTAATTGGAGATCCAGGCAGTGGTTCAGGAGTTCAATGGCTTCATCAGTTTCCCCGAGGTCCATTAAAACCCGGCTGCTCAAGGAGTACAATTTGCAGAGTATAAAGGGTAATGAGTACTGGCTTTGCTGTGCGTTCGATTGCGCTTCTCTGAGACTTTTCAGGGCGGCGGTGGTGTCGCCCGTTAACAGGTAGTAATTTGCCGTTAATTCATATCCGTAAATATACATCTCCGGGTGGAGAGTAATTTGATCGCGGAGGTTGGCTGCTTTTTTAAAAAAGCGATGTGCGCTGGCGTGATCCGCGGATTGAATGGACAGATCGAGAAAGTTGTAAGTCAAAGCCAGTTCCCGATCGGTGGAATTCACGGCGGGGTGTTGGAGGTACTCCATAGCGCGTCTCAAATGGATTTTGGCGGTTTCATAATCACCCATGTGTTTGGAGGCGATGCCGATATTCCGGTGATTCATATAGTGAAATTCGCGGTTGTCGGGAAAGTACTTTGAATCTATGTAAAGGGCTTTGGAATAGTAGTCCATAGCCAACTCAAAAAAATGCATCTGAGAATAGATAATAGCAATGGAATTGTAGGCGATACTCAGCGTAAAAGCATAGGTTTCTTCGTCCTCCAACTCTTTGGCAAGTTCAGTTATTTCATAATTTACACTCAGCGATTCTTTCAGCCTTCCAATATGGGTGAGGGAAAATCCGAGGGCCTCATTGATATCGATCAGCCACAACAGGTCGGGCGGGGAGTGACTGTTTACGATCTGTTTTGCACGGCGGAGTTTAGCAATAGCTGAAGGATAATCGTAGCTATCAATGTCCTCCCAGGCGGCTCTGTAGTATTCTAAAAGAATGGAATCTCTCGACTCTTCGTCCAGCTGAACGGGTAAGTCGGGGTCTGCCCCTTGAGCGCATAACAACGGAAAGACCGCACAGGAATGCAGGATCAAAACAAGGAATATTTTACAGGGGATTCTCATTGTAAATTTTCCAGCTTAGGGGATCCAAACAAAGTTAAAAAAAAATACCATAAATACCAAAATAAAAAAACCCGGCGGAAACAAATCCACCGGGTTTAACTTTATCGTATTGAATTTATTCGATTACATCATGCCAGGCATGCCCCCCATTCCGGGTGCTCCTCCGGGCATTCCCCCGTCGTTGGAGTTTTCCTCGGGCAGGTCGCTCACTACACATTCGGTAGTTAGAACCATTGAGGCTATTGAGGCAGCGTTTTCCAGTGCAATCCTTGCTACTTTAGTAGGATCGATAACTCCGGTGGCCTTTAGGTCTTCGAACTTGTCGGTTCTCGCGTTGTAACCAAAACCGCCCTTTCCGTCTCTCACGGTATTGAATACCACTGAAGCTTCTTGTCCGGCATTGGAGGCGATAATTCTCAAAGGTTCTTCCAGTGCTTTTCTGACAATGGTTATACCGATGTTTTGGTCAGCGTTATCTCCCTTGAGCTTGTCCAGAGCGGAGATAGCCCTTACAAAAGTGACTCCTCCCCCAACTACAATTCCCTCTTCCACCGCGGCGCGGGTCGCGTGCAGGGCATCGTCTACCCGGTCTTTTTTGGACTTCATTTCCACCTCACTGGGTGCACCAACATAAAGTACAGCTACCCCACCGGCCAATTTAGCCAAACGCTCTTGAAGTTTTTCTCTGTCGTAATCCGAAGTGGTGGCTTCTACCTGTTGCTTGATCTGATTGATTCTGGCATCTATCATACTTTGCTCACCTTTACCGTTGACAATGGTCGTATTGTCCTTGTCTATGGTGATTTTCTCTGCATTACCCAGATGGTCGAGATCTACATTTTCAAGCTTGTATCCCTTCTCCTCAGAAATTACAGTACCTCCGGTCAGTACTGCGATGTCTTCCAACATCGCTTTTCTGCGGTCACCGAATCCCGGTGCTTTTACTGCCACCACTTTGAGCTGAGCACGCAGTCTGTTGACAACCAGTACTCCCAAGGCCTGACTTTCAATGTCTTCTGCAATAATTAAAAGGGGACGCCCCGCATTCATTACTTTTTCTAAAATAGGTACGATATCCTGCATGTTGGATATCTTTTTATCGTGTATGAGAATATAGGGATTCTCATATTCAGAGGTCATGTTTTCACTGTTGGTAATAAAGTAAGGAGAGAGATATCCGCGGTCGAACTGCATTCCCAGGACTTCATCCACATAGGTTTCTGTTCCTTTTGCTTCTTCCACAGTAATCACACCGTCCTTGGTTACCCTTTTCATGGCATCTGCAATCAGTGCACCTACCTCGTCGTCGTTATTGGCTGAAATAGAAGCCACTTGCTTGATTTTTTCAAAATCGTCTCCAACGATGGTGCTCTGTCCCTTGATGTGCTCGATAACCACCTGGATGGCTTTGTCGATACCTCTTTTGAGATCCATGGGATTTGCACCTGCTACTACGTTTTTTAATCCCGCATGGATAATCGCCTGAGCGAGAACCGTCGCAGTGGTAGTACCATCTCCTGCAATGTCTGCAGTTTTCGAAGCGACCTCCTTGATCATTTGGGCACCCATGTTTTCCACGGCGTTTTTAAGCTCGATTTCTTTGGCTACAGTAACACCGTCTTTGGTGATGTGCGGAGCTCCAAATGATTTTTGAAGGACTACATTTCTACCTTTGGGTCCGAGAGTTACTTTCACGGCATTGGATAGTGCATCAATACCTTTTTTTAAACCTTCCCTCGCTTTTGAGTCATAACTTATTTCCTTGGCCATATTAATTTGATTGTTTTAGTTATTAAAATAAAAAATAAAAATTGGGTGATGGTCGAATTACAATATGACGAGTACATCGTCTTCTCTCATAATGATATAATCCTGACCCTCGTAGGAAATTTCCTGTCCGGCATATTTTCCGTACAAAACAATGTCTCCTGCTTTTACAGTCATCTTATTTCCATCTTTTCCAGGTCCAACGGATACCACCTCACCTCTCTGTGGTTTTTCCTTTGCTGTGTCCGGAATGATGATTCCTCCCTTGGTTTTTTCCTCCGCCGGTGCGGGTTTGATTACTACTCTATCGCTGATAGGCTTCATATTATAAAACGGTTTTTGTTTGTTAAAAAATAATTGTAACATCTATCCCGTATCATAATCTGTGCCAAAGGGATTTTTATGACAAAATAGCATAATCCACTGCCAAAAGGCCTAGAATAAGGGCTTGGGGGAATTGACATAATGACAAAAGGCCCGATTTAGTTGTCGGGCCTTCTAACTATAAATAATGGTTTTGGTAAACTTCTGATTCTTAAAATCCTCCGGGAACAGTAGGCGATACAAAGAAAGTAGCTATTATGCACAGGGCAAATAATATAACCGCTAAAGCCCAGGTTAATTTCTCCACAAAATCAGTCGATTTTGCCGCACCAAACATTTGGTTTGCACTTTGTCCACCAAAGGTAGAATCCACTCCTCCTCCTTTTGGATTTTGTATCAATACTACCAGGGTAAGTATTACACAAACTATTGCTATCAAAATTGTTATTCCTACCAGCATATCTGTAAATTTTTAGCTCTTTTTTATTTTGGCTGCAAAGTAACTACTTTTTTCCGGATATTTCAAACTTAAAAGTCGATACATTTCATTGGCCTCTTCGTGATGCCCCTGAGAAGCGAGTAAGTTGGCCAGCGTCTCTGTAGCTATATCAGGCTGTAATTCAAGCTCTTTGGGTGATTTGGACTTGATTTTGCCCCCCTTTTTTTTCTTTTTATTTTTCTTCTTTTTAATGGAATCCCTTTCCTCTAACTGTTCGTTATTTTTTTCGGGTTTCTCCACAACTGACCGCTCCCGGGAAAAGGGTTCCCCCCGGTAGGTTTTTTCCCCTGTGGCCGAATCACTTACTGTCCTTAGCCACTTTACAAAAGGAGAGCTGTGGTCGTCCTCATCTTCCGTCGTTTCAATTTTACCCCCTGGGGTGCCGATGTCTCTGCGCGGTGGAAATTCATCTGTGTTCGCGGTTGGAGTCTCTTCTTCAATTTCCGGTTTTTCTTCTGGGGAACCATTAGTGGGGGTATCGTCCGAATATTCTGTTTCCTCTGATGGGTCCTCAGGATTCTCTTCCTCTTTTTCCGGAGGAATTGGATTTTCGATATTGGGAATTGCTTCTACCTCATTAGGAGTTTCTTCGGAAGACTCGGCTGCCTCAACTTCGATTTCCGTATTGGGATCTTTAATAACATCTGAAGTGGATGGTGGTGATGCTTGACTTGTTTGCTGAGTCAATTCTTCGATTTCCTTAAAATAAGAAAGTCGATCCTTCATATAAATACTCTGATTTCCAATCTCCTCGAGGCTGAGGTCCCCCCGGTCGAGTTTGCGCTTAATCAACTCCCATCTCAAATTGGCAGAAAATGGATACTGCTCAAAAAGAGCCGAAAGGCGATCGTCTTCCAGGTGGTTTAATAACCCGAAGTTTTCTTTTTTTGAATGTTGTTGGTCGTCCATATATTTTTTAATTGTTGTCAGCTACCAATTGGAAAAGGCCCTGTTAAAAATATCTTCCGTGAGTTGCTCAAATATGGTCTCAATCAATTGATTTTCAATATCGGTGAGGTTTTGATCCGCGGGGAATTCGGCAAAAAAGGAAAAGGTTTGTTGCCAGTTGTTGTCTTCATCGACTGTGCTCTCATAATTCACCCTCACACTGATCTGAAGCCGGTTGAGGGCAGTCCGCTCGCCCACTACCGGATCGAGAGCTGTGATATTATAGGCAGTAATGGAACCACTAAAAATGAGGTCCGGATCGGTATCCGTTAAACTCAGCCTGGTTTCCGTTCTGATTTTATCCCTCATTGCTTCTCCGAAATCCTGATTTAGGGTGATGGGGGCATTTGGGGCAGCCAATTCAAAGTAGTCAACGTAAAACGTCTGAACATCCGGAGATATACTTACCCCTCTAAATGAATAGCATGCATTGCACAGTGCAATAACAAGCAACATTCCAATAAAGTGATATCTCCTGAATGTCATTTTTTAATTTTTACTTTTTTAAATTCACCCCACGTGACTCTCGCCAACTAGTTGCCGCGCCCCTTCCTAACCAGTTGAGGATTGGTGGGGGACACAGTAAATGATGGACACTTGCGGTGAGAAAAATTAATCATACTCATTAGATTGACTGTTGCTGCCATATTAAAAATAACACCCTTGTGTCTTTTAATAAATATCGAGTTATGCGGTGATTTCGTACTGTTTGATTTTTCGGTATAGGGTACGCTCTGAAATACCCAACTCCAGGGCAGCGTCTTTTCTTCTGCCCTTGTGCTTTTCCAACGCCTTTTTGATCAATTGTTTTTCGTTTTCCTCCAGCGAGAGCGTTTCCTCTACCTCCGGTTCTCGACTGGCCGCATTTCTGTTTACTTCATTGATAACGATAGAAGTCAGATTTTCGTCGTTTTCAGAGCTGTCTTTAAAAAAATCAGCTATCGATTCTTCTGATTTCGACTCAAAGTTTCCGGGGTATTCAGTGGTTTGAGTCAGTTGTTTCATTTCTCCCCGATCGGGAAAACTTAAATTGTTTCTGTTGACCAGCTCCATTACAAAGTTTTTTAACTCTCCGAGATCTTTTTTCATCTCAAAGAGGACTTTGTATAAAATCTCGCGCTCGGATAAATTTTCTCCTTTGAACCCATCGGTAGAAATGGCCGGTAAATGCCTCTGGAGCAGTTCGGGCTTAATTCCAACCAGATCTTCAGCCGACACCTCCTCTTTTTCCGACAGTACAGAGGTTTGCTCCGCCAGGTTTTTGAGTTCCCGAATGTTTCCGGGCCAGGAGTAATTTTCCAATAAAACCGCAGCGCGTTCGTCAATTCTTATGGGGTTGCTCCGGTATTTTTCAGAAAAATCGACGACAAATCTCCTGAAAAGCAACAAGATGTCGTCCCTGCGTTGTCGAAGAGACGGGATGGAAATAGGTACGGTATTGAGTCGATAGAACAAGTCTTCCCTGAATTTTCCCGACTGTATCTTTTCCTTGAGGTCCTCATTGGTGGCGGCAATTACCCTTACATCGGTTTTGAGTATCTCGGAAGATCCCACCCTTAAAAACTCCCCGGATTCTAAAACACGAAGTAAAAAAGACTGGGTATCCAGCGGCATCTCACCTATCTCGTCCAAAAAGATAGTACCCCCGTCTACCGTCTCAAAATACCCTTTTCGCTCACCCGATGCACCGGTGAAGGATCCCTTTTCGTGCCCAAAGAGCTCTGAATTGATAGTCCCGGAGGGGATGGCACCGCAGTTGATGGCAATGAAGGGATTGTGTTTTCGCACACTCTGCTCGTGAATTATTTTTGAAAAAACCTCCTTACCCACACCGCTCTCTCCCTGGATCAATACCGACAAATCGGTTTTGGCAACCCGCACCGCCCTGGACAAAGCGTGATCGAGCGCCTCTGTCCGGCCTATTATGCCGTAACGCTGCTTGATGGATTGTATGGTTCCCCGGTCTATCATGTGTAAATATTTATCATTTTGGGAGTCGAAAGTTCAAAGTCGAAAGTCGAAAGTCGAAAGTCGAAAGTCGAAAGTCGAAAGTCGAAAGTCAAAAGTCAAAAGTCGAAAGTCAAAAGTCAAAAGTCGAAAGTCAAAAGT
>JAGTVA010000004.1 GCA_018224445.1 Saprospiraceae bacterium | reverse complement strand
GCTGGTTCCCTATTTTCTCATGGGTACTGTTTATTATCTAAAAGGCGACCTGTGGCAATTTATAATTCATTACCTACCCCCTGATTTGACCCTTCACCTGGTATTTGTCCCCCTGACTACCGATGCATTAATTCCCATGATGTTACTTGCTGTGGCCATTATGGTGGTGTTGGTTAATTACCCATTTTACAGATCAAAGAAGGGCCTTAGATCCAAGAAAAACATTGAAATAATTTATATTCTCCTTTTACTTCAGGGGTTGTCCACGCTAATATTTCCCGATATTGGGCTTCAGCATATGATACTATTAGCTGTTCCTTTGGCTTTTCTTCTACAAGACAGCCTTTTGAGGATTGAAAATCAGCTCACCGCAGAAATAGTTCACTTATTTTTGTTGTCCACGCTTTTTTTCTTTCAGTATCAAAGTGTATTCGGAGGATGATTTGTTTTCAGCGGCAAGGTTAGTCTATATTCGGAGTTTATTAATTAAAGATTTTTGTCAGCATCCATAGGTTCATTTAAAAGTCTATTTTATGAAGTCATTGATGATCAAATCTTTTGGAGGGACCGATGTTTTAGAATTTTTCGAAGTTCCCATCCCCAAAGCCCAGGGCCACGAAGTATTGATAAAAATTGCATTTGCAGGTGTTAATCCTCTGGATTGGAAGATTAGGTCAGGGAGTATGAAGATGGTTACGGGAAAAAATTTTCCCATGAGTCTGGGTTCTGAATTCTCGGGGGAAATTATTGGAATCGGAAAAAAGGTAACCCACTTTGAAGTGGGACAACGGGTAGTGGGGAGTGCAGGGATTAAAGGAGGAGCTTATGGGGAGTTTGCATTAGTTCATCAGGACCATGTGAGTGTAATACGGGAGGGTGTTTCAATGAGGGATGCCTCGTGCTCAGTTGTTGCGGGATTGACAGCCTACCAGTGTCTGGTTCACAAAGGGAGAATTCAGAAGGGACATAAATTGCTGATCAATGGAGTTTCGGGTGGAGTCGGTAGTCTGGCTGTTCAGATTGCAGCACTGTGGGAATGTGATATACAAGGAGTGTGTTCTGGGAAGAATGTAGAATATGCTAAAGAATTAGGGTGCAATGAGGTGACGGACTACTTAAAAGAAAGCCCATTGGATACCAATAAAAAATACGACCTCGTCTTTGATGTGTCCAACTCACTCGATTATGCCGATGTCAAATCCATACTCACTGAAAAAGGTGTCTATGTAAATACACTGCCCGGAGCCAAAGTGTTTCTGGCGCAGATATTTACGTCGGTTTTCACTAAGAAGAAATGCAAAACCTATTTAATGAAATTCAATAGGGAAGAAATGAATTGGATATTGAATAAGGTGGCCACAGGAAAAGTTCGCATTCCGTTGACCGAAACTTACAAATTTGAAAACGTGAAAGAGGCAATAGAAAGGATTGAAAGCGGAGGAGTTCCGGGAAAAATTGCTGTGGAGATCGACGGCAGTATAAATTAAATCACCTGGCCGGTGGTTTTTTAATCAACTGTATACCAGTGTAATATCCGTAAATATGAAGATTGATTGATCCCGGTTAAAATTTGCCGCCGGGTATTTATTTTGAGGTCGATCAAATAAATTTTTAATAATTCCCCAAAAACTACTAATATTACGCCATCTTAAAATTATCAAGCAAGGAATCATGACAAAAGAAAAGAAAAAATTTGTAGATCGGTTTTTAGACTGGATAGAAAAAACCGGAAATAAATTGCCCGATCCGGCCATGTTATTTTTATTTCTTATGTTGATCGTCTGGGCATTTTCAGCCGTACTTTCGCCCTTTGATTTTGGGGAGGTACACCCCCAGACAGGGGAGGCCCTTTTGGTGCACAACCAACTTACAGGGGAGAGTTTTGCGGAGTTTCTGGCCAGTATGGTTAGGGTATTTGTGACCTTTGCTCCACTGGGAATTGTACTGGTGGCCATGTTGGGGGTGGGAGTTGCTGAACACTCGGGCTTTATCAATGTCGGCCTCAAAAAGTTATTGAACTTCACTCCCGAGACCTTGCTTACTCCCATGCTCATTTTAGTAGCTATCGTTAGTCACACTGCAGCCGATGCGGGATATGTGCTGGTCATTCCTTTGGGGGGGGTAATATTTTACGCAGCAGGCAGGCATCCACTTGCCGGAATTGCCGCCGCCTTTGCAGGGGTCAGCGGTGGTTTTAGTGCCAACTTTGTCCCCTCGGGTATAGATCCGTTGTTAATGAGTTTTACCCAGGAGGCCGCTCAGATTGTAAATAGCGAAATGCAAATCAACCCACTCAATAATTGGTTTTTCACCAGTATTTCCTCTATACTGATTGTTACCGTCGGGTGGTATATTACCGATAAAATAATTGAACCCAGGCTAAAGGATATTAAAATCGACGCAGACGAGGAAGACCTACCCAAAATGGAGAAGGTTACCCCCAAAGAGAATAAGGCTTTTATCTGGGCTTCAGTAGCTATGTTTGCTGGTATTGTCGCTCTTGTACTTTGGGCTATACCCGAGGGCTCCTCTCTGCGGGATCCCAATCACGACAATCCGGCAGTGAGTTCTTTGGTATCCTTTGGTGCACCTCTGATGCAGGCCATCGTACCCCTGATTTTTCTGATGTTCGTAATACCGGGAGTCGTCCACGGTTATGTTTCGGGGATGTTTAAAGATAGCAAGGACCTGGTTGACAGTATGACCAAAGCCATGAACAGCATGGCGTACTACGTTGTAATGGCATTCTTCTGTGCTTTGTTTATAGACGCTTTTGCCAAATCCAACATCGGTTTGCTGATCGCGTTGAAAGGAGCAAACTTTCTCCAATCGCTGATGCTTCCCGGGGAAGTAACCATTATTGGTATTGTTTTTTTAACTGCCTTTGTCAACCTGTTGGTGGGATCGGCCTCAGCAAAATGGGCCTTAATTGCACCCATTTTTGTACCTATGTTGATGCAACTGGGTATATCCCCTGATCTTACTCAGGCTGCATACCGAGTGGGTGATTCCGTTTCGAATATTATCACGCCATTATTGCCGTATTTTCCACTGGTGGTGGTTTTTTGTCAGCGGTATGTGAAAAATACGGGTATTGGAACACTGGTGTCGATGATGATTCCATATGCCATTATATTTATGATCACCTGGTCTATATTCCTGTTGATCTACTGGTGGATAGGAATCCCATTGGGACTCCAGGCGAGTTATACATACCCTCCGATGTAATTTGCATCTGAGATAAGGGAAGGGTATATATTACAGGGGTTGGATGGACGAACAGGTCAAATGGAATAGGGGAGGCAGCTTAGATTTTGGTTAGAGTACTTAATTGTAAAAAACCCTTGAAAGGCTGAGGTTTTTAATATAATATAAACTCGGGAAGATGTCCTCAGATTACAGTAGTCATCGCAAATACCTCAAAATAATTTTGGGGGTAGGGCTATTGTTGATGGTTGTTAAGTTCACTACCTGGTACCTCACCAATTCCAATGCTGTTTTGTCCGACGCCATGGAGAGTATCCTCAACATTGGCACCGGTTTTTTTGCACTTTACAGCCTGTATATATCCAACACTCCCAAAGATAAGAATCACCCTTATGGACACGGTAAAATTGAGTTTGTTCTCGCCGGAATAGAAGGGGCAATGATCGCTCTTGCCGGTTTGTTTATTATTGTAAAGTCGGGCTATAATTTCTTTGTTCCCAATGAAGTTACAGAGTTGGAAACCGGGGTTTATTTGACTGTATTTAGTGGAGGTGTAAATTTATTGATGGGAGTGGTGTTGCTCCGAAGAAGCAAAACATTTTCAAATCTGATACTGGAGTCTGAAGCGAGGCATTTGATTTCAGATGGAATTACATCAGTGGGGCTGATTGTCGGCCTTCTGCTGATTTTAACTACGGGATTTATTTGGATTGATCAAGTGGTAGCTATTGGGATAGGATTGCTGATTCTTTATTCGGGATACAAGCTCATCCGTACTTCCATCGCGGGAATAATGGATGAAGCCGATTTAAAACTGATAGAACAAATTATTCGGAAAGTCAATGCCAACCGAAAAGAAGAATGGATTGATTTGCATAATTTCAGGGTGATTAAATACGGATCGAAACTGCATGTAGATTGCCATTTGACAGTGCCCTGGTATTTTAATCAAATTGAGGCCCACGAAGAAATTACCGATTTTGAGCGGGAAGTAGAAAAAAACTGTGGAGACAGCGTAGAGCTTTTCGTGCATTCAGATCCCTGCGAACCACCTGATATGTGCAAAATGTGTGGCGTACCCGACTGTAGATATAGAAAACACGAAAGGGAATTGAAGGTCAGGTGGACGGTGGATAACGTAACTCCAAACCTTAAAATTCACCTTCAGAAAAAATCGGAAGACTGAAAAACCTGATGGCTTCAAACCTCCTGGTAATACAGATTTGAAGGTGATATATTGGGAGATAAATAAATTTTTCAGCTGCAGTTTTAGCTGTGAAAAAATATAACTTATGAAGTACGTAGAGATTTATGAGACTTTGAGCGCCCAGGAATTAAACCTGATTAAACTCGGCTTGAGCAAAAGAGGGATTGATTTTCAAACGCTGTATGAAACTGCACTTCAAGTGGGGAATGTAGCTGCTCTTGGGGGGCGCGGAGCTGTAATTCAGGTCCCGGAGGACGACTTGGAAAAAGCCCGGGAGGCTCTGTTGGAGTTGGGTTTTATTTCCGACTCACACACATCGAATAACCATAATACTCTGCTGGATGCCTTTGATGATTTTACCAAAAAAATTCCCCTCTATGGGAAGTTAAATCTAACGGTAAAGCTTTTTTTGATTGCAATTCTGATATTGGGATTACTCTATTTTCAATTTTTGTATTACACCCAGTAGAACCCTTCCATTGAACTTTTGAAAAGGACTTTCAAAGCGGGTATTGAACTCTGTAGATTTTGTAAATCGGTTGTCACTCTTCTAACCGTCCTCTATTTTTTATCTTGTTTGGCAAAAACTTCCCTGAGGCGGGAGGATGTTCTGGCACTTACATCGGTTCGAATTTTAAGTTCTTCCACTGCCACCAAATCAAAGAGGCCTTCAAGGGCTTTTCGCGTGACGTGGTCATCCAATCTGGTTTCCACTTTTCTGACCATAGGTATGCGATTGTAAGCGGTGGTAGCCGATTCCCACAATTCAATGGCATTGACTTCGTCCAGTGCCGATTGAATGACTGGCAGAAACTCTGCAAATAGGCGATCGTGGGTATTCCTGTGGAGGTATTGAGTTGCGGCATCGTCTTCACCCATCAGAATATGGGTAGCATCGCGTATGCTCATTGCTTTGATGGCATCCACAAAAATAGGTTTGGCTTTGTTTGCAGCCAATTCGGCTGCCCTGTTGATGCGTTCCACCAAATCCTCCTCCAGATTCCTGAATCCCGGCATACCGCTCAGTTGTTTGACTACCCGCTGGGCTTCTTCAGGAAGTGTGATTTTGTAAACACTTTTGTAAAAGCCGTCTTCTATAGATAGGGTTTCAGAGGCACGGCCTGCTCCCTTTTCCAGAGCTTCTTTTAGCCCACCGGAAATGTCGTCTTCCCCGATTCCAACCTGCTCTTTAGCCTTGTCGAGAATTTTTCCAAACTGCGCTTCCGCAAAAAAGGGTACACTAATGAATAATAGTATTGCGAGGATAGATTTCATGTTTTAGGTGTTTAGGAGCTAAAACGAAAAATAAATTCTTCTATTTCAAAGATTGAGTTTTAGAGTAAAATATTGAATTTTGCAGGAATTTTTTATTTAAAAAAACCGTGACATTTGTCACAACCCGATTTTTCGGTCATTTGTATCTTTGTGCTTATATTTGAGATAATATAATTGAACCCAACTTCAGCCATGGTGAGAATAAATTTCTTGTTAAAAAAGAGCGCACCGATTTTTGAATGGTTGCCCAATTACAAAAGGGAATATTTAAGAGGAGATATTATTGCTGGCCTTACGGTGGGTGTTATGTTGATTCCTCAGGGCATGGCATATGCCATGCTTGCTGGATTGGACCCCATTTACGGACTGTACGCATCTACTTTGCCTATTATTCTTTACACTATTTTTGGGAGTTCGAGACAATTGGCGGTAGGGCCGGTAGCCATTGTTTCCATCCTCACCGCTGCGGGTATTGCATCTCTTAATCCTGTGGGTACTGCTGATTATTTGTTGTACGCCGTTACCCTTGCCTTATTAGTCGGCATCATTCAATTGGGAATGGGGTTGATGCGATTGGGCTTTGTAGCCAACTTTTTGTCACACCCTGTAATAAGTGGGTTTACTTCTGCTGCAGCTATTATTATCGGTTTGAGTCAACTCAAGCACCTGTTGGGTATTGAGATGGCCGGTTCGGATAAAATTCAGTTAATTGTAAGCGAGTTTCTGGAAAACATGAATGATATTCACTTGATTACACTACTCATCGGTTTGGGAGGTATATTGGTAATAAAGGGAAGTAAAAAAATTCACAAAATGTTACCGGGCTCTCTCCTTGCTGTTATATTGGGTATTGTGCTGGTGAGTATTTTGAGTTTGGAGGGAAAAGGAGTTTCGGTATTGGGGGAAGTTCCTCAGGGATTACCCACTTTTATCAGCCCGTCGTGGGAGATGAATAAATGGGTAAAACTGTTGCCTATTGCACTGACCATTTCCCTTGTTGGATTTGTAGAGAGTTATGCCGTCGCAAAAACAATCCAAACCAGAAGAAGGGATTACAAGTTGGATGCCAATCAGGAATTGATAGGATTGGGTATGGCAAACTTTGGAGCTGCCTTCCTAAAGGGATTTCCAGTGACAGGGGGTTTTTCCAGGACTGCGGTGAATGATCAATCCGGTGCCCGCACAGGACTGGCATCGTTAATCAGTGCATTGCTAATCGTATTTACTTTACTTTTTCTCACTTCCTTTTTTTATTATTTGCCTACCGCTGTGCTGGCATCTGTAATAATTGTTTCAGTGTTGGGTTTGATTAATCTGCAAATTCCTGTTCAACTTTGGAAAAAAGACAAAAGCGACTTCTACTTACTTATGGCTACTTTCATTGTGACCCTTACAGGAGGAATAGAAGTGGGAATTATTGTCGGTTTTGCGCTCTCAATTATTTTGGTAATTTTTAGAGCCTCCAGGCCCCATATGGCTAGATTGGGTCGAATACCCGGAACCGATGTATTTCGAAATCTCGATCGATTTTATCAACTGGAGGAGCACTCGGATACCCTTATTATGAGGGTGGATGGCCCCCTTTACTACGCCAATATCGATTACGTGAAAAAGAATTTTGACAAGTGGGTTGAAGAAAAAGGGAAAAAATTGAAAAATATTGTATTGGACACCCATACCATAACTTCCCTTGACAGCTCAGCAGCTCACGCCCTGGAAGGATGGATTCTGGAATGGCAGGGACAACAATGTGAAGTCTTTATCTGCGGAGCAAAAGGGCCCGTCAGAGATGCGATGGACAAATGGGACATTGTTAAACTGGTGGGAATAGACCACACCTTTATCACGGTAGATCAGGTAATAGATATGATTGAAGGTAAAATAAATAAAGAAGATAAAAAGAAAATTGACCCCTACACCTTGCAGAGCAATGATTGAGTTTCCAGATTCCTACTTATTGGCTTCAAATTTGGTACTTTAAATTCAGAAGGATATTAAACATGCCCTTCAATAGCACCGGGCTGATTTAAATCAGCCTGATTCTTCCCTTCCCCGTGCAGAATATCCAATACACAACTGCCTATTAAAGACCAGATTATTCATAATTACTTTTGAGTAAATTCAACCCTTAGTAAATCAAACGTTTACATATTTTTTTTTATTCCATTCTCAAAATATGTAATGTTTGGAATGATTCTTGTAGTTACCTGTGCGAAGAAAAACTTGTGATTTTTTATGTTGAAAAATCAGAGGTAATAAATAACAGATATTTTATAAAACCTAAATGTTATGAACATTATTAAATTTAAAATGAAGGATTTATTGAAATCAAAATCCAGATTATTAGTACTCGTGGTAATGGTTTTCTGGTGTTTTAGCCATGAAATCAGTGCTCAGACAAAGAGCGATTTAGATCCATCCACTCAGGAAATGCTCCAAACTGCTTTCGAACAGGAGATGGAGAGCTTAAAGGATGAGG
>JAGTVA010000003.1 GCA_018224445.1 Saprospiraceae bacterium | reverse complement strand
TGGATTATTGAGGACATATATTATTTGGATTACAACCAGAAAGGGTGATGATTCTGAAATGACCTGCAGGAATAACATAGGAGTGTGGTCCTCCAGGATTGTTGCCTTTACACCTAATAGTTATTTGTATATCCTGAGTAGTACTCGGATTATTTATATAAAGTGAAGTACTCGCTTCAAGACAAAAGAAGGATGGTCGAAGGTAATACGGGTTGTTGGGGTAATCAAAGGTGGAGGTACATAATTCACCATCTTCACCTGAAAACTGGACGTTACATTGCAAGTTATTTATAAAACAATCGGTGGCAATGTCCGATTCTTTACAATAGGTGGGAACTGGAGGAGGGGTTGTACCTGAAAATTCCCAGGTAATTTCACAACAACAATTATCCTGATCCAAACACAAAACAAGACATTCCGCAGCATCTTCTGCACAGTCGCATTCCCAATCTTGAACAACCAAAGTTTCCCCGCAATTAAAATCTTTCGAATTTCCTACAAGATTACTCGAGAATACGATCCAAAGCAGCAAAATAAAAGAGTAGAAAATGAATTTCAAATAAGTGTTTTTCATAATATTTTATTTTGTTTAATTAAATGAGTAGCATAATTTCAAAGGTGTTTTTTTTTTTTTGTATTTTTATTCTTTTTTATTTATTTTAACTTTTAGCCATCGCAATTACTCTTTTCAATACGTCTGACTTCGAGACTCCACCTTCTCTCGGACAGGTTATTCCGACCGCTTCGCAGTTCACTCATTTGAAAATTCTCAAATTTCTTATCCGGTGGGTATTTATGCCGAAGTGAGGGGGATGATTGCCCTGAAAGGGCAGGATTATAATAACCTCAGGCTTTGCCTGAGGTGTAAATGCCCCTTCAATTCGAGCCCTGTAAGGGTGATTTAATATAGGGATGCTTGTGAAATCGAACCTCCAGCCATGAAATAATTACAAAATTTCTCAAGTGAAAAACCTCCCCTTACCAAAGCGTGAATTAAATTTGCTGAGGCAATGAGTCACTAACCAAAACATCAATAAATGGAAACCCTGGAGAAAGCCTGGTCGGATTACAACAGATCCCAAAAAAAGCTGCTGGAACTGGTTTCTCAATTTTCTCCGGAAAAGCGGGATGTAAGGCCGGAACAAGATAAATGGTCGGTGCTGGAAATCGTCCTCCACCTGATCAAAGCCGATGAGCAAGCATTAGTCTACGGTCGGAAAAAACTCACTGCAGGAAAAGTAAAACAGGTCCGTTCCTTGGAGAGAATCAAAAGAAAGGTATTGCTTCTCGCCCTCAAACTTCCCTTTAAATACAAGGCTCCCCGAATGGTCACCCCCACTGTCGATGACCGCCTGCCCTACGAGGGTGCTATAAAGAAGTGGAACGAAATACGATCGGAATTAAAGGAATTGTGTTTGACGCTGGATCCAGACCTCCTGCAGAAAGGGGTGTTTAAACACCCCTACTCTGGTAAAATGACCCCTGCAGAATTTATTGTTTTTTTAAACAGTCACCTCGATCGCCATCGGCTTCAAATTAAAAACCGATTGAAAAGCCTCTGATAGTAACGCTACTGATTTTTTCCAAATTGACGCCTCTGACCAGATTGAGTGACAAAGACCCTACCCTTCCAACCTCAATCCAACTGGGACCCATCTTGTTTCCCCTAACTCAAAAGAGCCGATCCCTCAATGGAAGAACCGGCTCTTTGAATTGCGTCACTATTTAAAACTCATTGACTATTCAACATTACTTTTTAATGAATTTGTCCTTTGCAATATAGCGGTCTGTACTCAATGTGATAATATAAGTACCTGTGGGGAACTCATTCACATCAATATTTTCAGAAACTCCACTCACCTTTAACTGTTGGATAATTCTGCCGTCGATGGACATAATTTCAACAGTAATTTCACTTCCTTTCATTTCCTCAGGAATTTCTACAAAAAGAGTAGATGAAACCGGATTAGGGAAAAGATTTACACTCACTTCACTGTAATCTCTCACTGAAGTTAAGTCCGGCATCAATACCGCATCAATCACGTGCACCACGCCGTTCTCTGCCATAATATCCGATACAATCACCTGGGCGTCATTGATAAAAATATTGCCATTTTCAATGGTCACTTCAACATCCTGTCCCAAAACAGTAGTTACAATCATGCCATTGTTCAAATCTCCGGCCAAAAAGGTTCCTGATAAAACGTGATACAACAATACTTCAGTCAAATCACCTTCCGGGTCGTCTAACAACTCGTCCAAAAGACCATCGGGCAATGCATCGAATGCATCATCTGTAGGCGCAAAAACAGTCCAAAGCCCCTCCGAAACTAGAGTACCAACCAAATCAGCCTCGAGTATGGCTACTTCCAGGGTATTGTGATCCTCACTTTCTCTGATGATATCCCAAACCGTTTCAGGAAGTTCAACTCCGGTGCAGGTTAAGGTAGGATATCCATTGTCGGTAGACAAATTATCGGATTCCTCCCCACATGCGTCAACTTCATTTATACCTATAAAATAGGTTCCGGTGTATTCAGCAGTCCAGGTGATTTCACAGCCTTCATTAATGGCTACAAGTTCCAGGTCTTCGTTAAATATCGTGAGCTCTGCATCCCAGGAACCTGCTCCCGGACCTTCACAGATTGAAAAGGTGTATTCCACTCCCTCCTGGAAATTTTCAACCACATAAATCTCACTTGCCCACACTTCAAAGGCGGTAATTTGAAAGGTGGGACAAACTCCACTTGCATCGGGGACGGGTGCACCGCCAAAGTCTGAATTAAAATTATCCCATGGGCCTCCAAGAAATTCTACACAGGGTCCAAACTCAGGTATTAATACTGCATCTATCACGTGAACCACCCCGTTATCAGCGTTGAGATCAGAAACTGTGATCAGCGCATCATTAATAAAAATATCTCCGTTCTGAATACTGACAGTAACGCTTTCACCCAAAGCGGTTTCAATTAACTGTCCATCTTCGAGATCCCCTGACAGATAAATATCCGTAGCCACATGATACAGAAGAACAAGTGTTAATAGACCCTCAGGGTCATCTAAAAGTTCGTCCAGTAAACCAGGTGGCAGGGCCGCAAAAGCATCGTCTGTAGGTGCAAAAACAGTATACGTTGCTTCTTCGTCAGACAGCACATCCAATAAACCAGCTGCTATTAATGCGTCGGTCAGGGTCGTGTGATCCGGTGATGTCGAAATAATATCAGCTACCGTAACCACCGGTGAGGGAGGTGGCATCAACACCACATCGATTACATGCACCACTCCATTGTCTGCCTCCAGGTCCGCCAGGGTCACCTGGGCATCGTTAATAAATATTCCATTGGAGTCGATGGTAACCAAAACCGTATTACCGTTTAGGGTCTCTATAGTCATGGAGTCTGTCAAATCCGAAGAAAATAGTTCCATGCCAGCTACGTGGTACAACAAAATTTCAGTTAACTGCCCCTCAGGGTCAGCGAGTAAATCTGCTAATACACTGGAATCTATAGCGGCAAAAGCATCGTCTGTAGGTGCGAAAACAGTATATTCTGCCTCTTCGTCAGCCAATACATCCAACAAATCCGCAGCTATTAATGCGTCGGTCAGGGTCGCGTGATCCGGCGATCCCGAGATAATATCAGCTACCGTGATTACCGTCGCCGGAGGTGGCATCAACACCACATCGATTACGTGCACCACTCCATTGTCGGCCTCGAGGTCTGCCAAGGTCACCTGGGCATCGTTAATAAATATTCCATTGGAGTCGATGGTGACCAAAACCGTATGGCCGTTTAAAGTCTCTATGGTCATGGAGTCTGTCAAATCCGAAGAAAATAGTTCCATGCCAGCTACGTGGTACAACAAAATTTCAGTTAATTGACCTTCAGGGTCAGCAAATAAATCGGCCAATACAACGGAATCTATGGCGTCAAAGGCATCATCTGTAGGTGCAAAAACAGTATACTCTGCTTCTTCATCAGCCAATGTATCCAACAAATCCGCAGCAATTAGTGCGTCGGTCAGAGTGGTGTGATCCACAGATCCGGAAATAATATCAGCTACCGTAACAACTGGTGCCGGAGGTGGCATCAACACCACATCGATTACGTGCACCACTCCATTGTCGGCCTCCAGGTCCGCCAGGGTCACCTGGGCATGGTTGATAAATATTCCATTGGAGTCGATGGTAACCAAAACCGTATTGCCGTTTAGGGTCTCTATGGTCATGGAGTCTGTCAAATCAGAAGACACCAATGAATCACCTACCACATGGTATAGCAGAATATCGGTTAAAAGGCCTTCTGGCTCAGCCAATAAATCTGCCAATAAACTGGAGTCAATTTGATCAAAAGCTTCGTCGGTGGGTGCAAATACGGTAAAGGGGCCCTCTCCCTGAAGCGTTGCATCCAGGCCGGAGGCTTCCAGGGCTTCAGTGAGGGTCGTGTGGTCAGGACTGGTGGAAATAACATCCATAACAGTTTGCCCATAGGTCGTTGCGCTAAAAAGAAGGGCGATCAGGAATGTGTAGAAAATCTTTGTCATAGTTTAAAGGTTTTGTGGTTAGAAATGAAACTTACATTCAATGTATTATCCCTTTTGTAATCTTTTAGGAGTGGATTTGGTTCTGTTTTTATCGAAATTTTTTTTAATTATTTTCACAACTGGCTTGAACCTTTCTTTCAGCACACCTATTCCGGATTTATTTTGGGATGCAAGTCAATCAGGAAGAGTGATAACCAATTTATAAAAGGTGTTGATGTCCGGTTTTTATTAGATTTCGACTCAATTCTTAAAACTTACAACTTACACAATCCCCTTTTTACAGCAAATGACCCTTTCCGTGTCATAATCGCAGAGTTAACCCCATTATAGTTGGTACATTCATTGAACCATTTTACCAAAATATACCTACATTTGAACTGCAATAAAATTGGACACCGAAACCATGGCTATACCATACCTCACTTCATCACAAGCTGAAAAAAAAATCAATGACTGGGCTGCCAGAAATGAGGATTTCTTGTTTATCATCAACTATACCACGGACAAGTGTATAGTCTGTACTCCTTCTGAAGCCCGACAAAGGGGAATCTTGTATCAACTGAAAACCCATTCCAATTTCGATCAAACCTTTCTCCCGGATAGGAGTGGGGCCAATAATAATTTCGACGGCCAACTCAACTCTATCCCCCCAACCTATAGCGATTACTTAGAGGCCTTCCAAAAGGTCCAAAGCGAAATTCAAAAGGGAAACACCTATTTGATCAATTTGTGTTTTGAAAGCAAAATATTAGATTCCCTGTCCCTCCAACACTTGTTCATGAATGCCGCTGCTCCCTATCGACTTTTGTTTCGCGATCAATTTCTGGTGTTTTCTCCGGAACCCTTCATTAAAATAAAGGACGGAAAAATACACGCATACCCCATGAAAGGCACTATAAAAGCCAACCGTCCAGACGCCGCAAACACTTTACTCGAGGATGAAAAAGAATTGGCCGAGCATTACACCATTGTTGACCTTTTGAGAAACGACTTGTCCATTTGGGCCTCTGATGTAGAGGTACCTCGGTTTAGATTTATTGACAAAGTCTCTTCCGGAAAGCAATCTCTTTACCAGACAAGCTCTGAAATTGTAGGCAACCTACCCGGGGATTACGCGAACTCACTGGGCACCATTCTCTTTTCTATGCTCCCGGCAGGCAGCATTACCGGAGCTCCCAAAAAGAGCACCGCTCAAATCCTTTCCGAAGTTGAAAACTTCGACCGAGGATTCTATACAGGGGTGGTGGGGACCTACTCCTCCGGAGTCCTTGAAAGTGCTGTCATGATTAGGTTTATAGAAAAAAGAAATGGAGATTACTTTTACAAAAGCGGGGGTGGTATTACCTTTAACAGCCGGCCTGAAAATGAATATCGCGAACTAATCGACAAGATATATGTCCCTTTTACTTGAATCTATACTGTATGAAAGGGGTAAAATGCCTCTTTTGGATCGTCATATCCAGCGTATGAATCGCTCCAGAGAAATAATGTTGAAGTGCAGCAATCCCCTCATTTTTCCCCATCGCCTCAGCCCACCGGAAAATTTGCAGAGTGAAAAATTAAAGTTGAGAATATTGTACGATTGTCAAATCACATCCCTTAGCTGGATCCCCTACCAAAAAGCCAAACCCAAAAAAATATTGGTGGTTGAATCGCCCAAAATCAACTACTCGCTAAAATATGCAGACCGCACCCCTATTGACCAATTAAAAAGCCTTTACGCGGACTATGACGATCTTATTCTAATGCACAATGAAGTCATCACCGATGCCACCTATAGCAACATTCTCTTAAAAATAGGAGGAAGCTGGTATACTCCTTCCAATCCGCTTTTGAATGGAATCAGGAGGCAGTTTTTAATTCAAAGGGGACTCATCCAACCGGCATACCTGAGAAAAGAAGATTTAGCGCTTGCGACAGCGATAAAATTAATTAATGCCATGATGCCCATGAACGATTGTATTGATCTCGCCCCCGATCAACTTGTTTTCAATAAAAAACTCTGATATCTTTGCAGAGATTATCTTTACTATCTAATCTCCACATTCATGCCGAGAATTAATACTTCATTAAAAACTGCGTTATACGGCCTGTTGGTCGTACTCCTCAGCACCCTGCTCATCGGCATTTTGCTCCCCAACAGATATTCTTCAGAAGTGGAAATTGAAGTCAGGATGACGCCCGGTACCGCTTTTCGGGTTCTCAGTAGTTTGGGAGTGTATTCGAGCTGGTATTTACCTCAAACCAACAACGATCCCCCCTCTTTTCAAATAGTTGGAGTAGATGGGACCATTGGTGCACAAATACAGTACCTTCAGTATCATGGACCGACAGTTACAGAAATAATCAGCCTCAAAGCTCTTGAAAAAATTGAACTCCATACCACCTATAAAAATAAGGATTACCTGATAAGTAAAGATGAATTCAGAATTGAATCCACTGGAAAATCAACACTCAATGTCTATTGGAAAAAGGAGGTTATTTATCAGTTCCCATTCAATATTAAAGCTTATTTTCAGGGTCGGGAAGCCGAAGTCAGGGAGCATCACCACCGGGCCGCAGATCGCTTGTCAAATTATTTTCAAAACCATTTCCCCACCAACCTTTTTGACGGTTTTGAAATAATTCGCACCCAAAAGCCGGACTATCACTTATTGGTTTCGGAAATATGGACCACTCATAAAAGTGAACTCGAATTCAAAGAGAATTATTTCGACAAGCTGGCCCTGTACATCGGAAACCGAAATATTCCTTCAGCGGGCATGCCCTGTGGATTGATTTTTCCAGCCGAAAGCCGCGATTCCATCCATCGGGCCATTGCCATTCCGCTGCTCGATGAATACCGATCCAAAAAACTCAATTACCTTTTCATCAAAGGTGGTGAAGCCCTCCAACTCCGCTTTAATGGCACGGATTCTCAATCTTATAGAGCGAAACGAGCCCTTCGCAACTACGCCCAGGCCTACGGATTAAATGCCAGGGATACCCTTTTGGTCGAATACCTTTCCTTCCCACAAATGGGGAACGATACGGTGCCCTTTCAAACTCAACTCGTCATGTTTTTTGAGTATGAAGAAGAAGAGAATTGACGGAACTCACTGTTTTTTTTATCTTTACATTGAAAAAATACCCATTTCCCGTGGATTGGTTTTTTCCTTTAAAGATATCAGTTTAGTCCTATTAAAAAAAAATTAAACAAATGAAAAGTCGAGTACTCACAGATAAAGCTAAACCCAGAGGAAAATACCCCCACATCAAAAGGGTGGGTGACTTCCTCTTTGTATCGGGTACCAGTTCCAGGAGAAAAGACAATACTTTTGCCGGTGCGGAGGTAGATGAACTCGGTACTACCCAACTCGACATACGGGCACAGACCAAAGCGGTACTGAAAAACATCGATGAAATACTCCAACAGGAGGGAGCCTCACTCGAAGACGTGGTGGATGTGACCACCTTTTTGGTCAATATGAACGATTTTGGAGGATACAATCGGGTTTACGGTGAATTCTTTGGATACGACGGCCCCACACGCACAACGGTAGCCGTTCACCAACTACCACACCCTCTACTGCTGATAGAAATAAAAGTAATCGCCTACAAACCCCAATAAATAATAGATAAATGTTAAAAAAAATATCGCATACTGCGACTATTGGGTTAGCCATGGTCATACTCCTTTCCATCGGTTGCAACTCAGAGCATGAAACAAGTTCGGAGCCCACTTTAGTGGTGTTGTCTTTAGATGGCTTCCGTTGGGACTACGCTGCACATGCCCACACACCCAACCTCGACAAAATAGCAACTGAGGGCGTTCGGGCAGAATCCCTCATCCCGGTATTCCCCACCGGCACTTTTGCCAATCACTACAGTATGGCTACCGGCCTTTATCCCGATCATCACGGCATAGTGGCCAATCGCTTTACCTGTCCGACATTTGGCGAAGATTACAATAAATCCGACCGATCAACCCTGAGGGATGGAAAATTTTACGGTGGCGAGCCCATTTGGAATACCGCAGAAAATCAAGGGTTAAAATCCGCGGCTTTTTTTTGGGTGGGCAGTGAAGCCGATGTGCAGGAAACACGGCCTGATCGATGGAAAATATACAACAATTCCACTCCATACGGAGATCGAATCGACACCGTAATTCACTGGCTTTCTATCGCTCCTGAAAAAAGGCCTAATCTGATTATGTGGTATTACCACCAGGTGGACAGCGATGGACACCGTTACGGACCGCTGGCCGACAGCCTTTTGATGACAGTTTCTCTCAAAGATAGTTTAATCGGAGTTTTTCTCGATAAAATGGAGAAACTGCCGCAGAGCGATCAAATAAACTTTATGGTGGTGTCCGATCACGGTATGGCTGAACTTCCCTCCGAACAAATCGTCCACCTCGACCAGTATATCGATACCGCACACATTGATATTTTCGACGGTGGATTGACCACTGCCAACATACGAGCCAAGTCGGGACAGCTCGATGAACTTTACGAAGGCCTCTCCCGTGTACCCAACCTCAGTGTTTGGAAAAGTGGAGAAGTACCGGAACATTTTAACTACGGAAATCACCCGCGAACCCACGATATAGTTATACTGGCTGATGTGGGTTGGGGAATGGGATGGAGCTGGAGGAATTACAACTTAAAGGCAGCACACGGATACGACAACCGCCATACCGATATGCACGGTATTTTTTATGCAATGGGGCCTAACTTTAAGGCCAATTACACCGCTCCCGCTTTTGAAAATCTCCACCTGTACCCACTTATGGCTCATCTTTTAAAGATCGAGCCGGCAGACACAGATGCTGATTTTAATAAGGTGGAGAATATGCTGATCACTAACAAATAAATGAAACCAAAAATGAGTAGTAAATACACCAGTATCCATTATCACAATTACCTGGAATTGGAAAAAATCCTATCCGCTCAAAAGCTGAGGAGCGCCATGGACGGCAAATCCGCCCACGATGAAATGTTGTTTATCATCATTCACCAGGTGTACGAACTCTGGTTTAAGGAGATTATTCACGACCTGGATTCGGTTATGGACATGTTCCGAAAGAAAGATGTCGATGAAAAAAGCATACGAATAGCGGTAGCCCGGCTGGAGCGGATTATTGAAATTCAAAAAATACTCATTCAGCAAATCAGGGTGTTGGAAACAATGACATCGCTGGATTTTTTGGATTTCCGCAACTACCTATTCCCTGCTTCCGGGTTTCAATCCCACCAGTTCAGAAAGGTGGAACTCATGTTGGGTCTAAAGGAAGACAAGCGAATTACCTACAATCAGGAATCCTATACCGAGGCCTTCGAGAAACAGAAAAAGAGTGAATTGCAAGAATTGGAAAGTTCCAATTCCATGTTGGACCTGTTGGAAGCCTGGTTGGAGCGCACTCCTTTTTTAGAATTCAAAAATTTTAACTTCCTGGAGGAATACAGAGGGGCAGTAAATAATATGCTGGAGGAGGAGTCCAGGGCCATCTCCAGCTCGGATATGCTCACTGATGAGGAGAAAAAAATGAGGTTGCAAATGCTCGGTGACACCGACAGTTATTTTGCCACCGTGCTCGATGAACAAAAGCACAATCAACTCATTGCAAAAGGCGAACTCAGTGTGAGTTACAAAGCTACCATGGCTGCCCTGCTCATTAATTTATACCGGGACGAACCCATTTTGCAAATGCCCTATCTTTTAATTTCAAGACTGTTGGAAGTGGAAGATCTATTGACTGGTTGGCGATTCAGACATGCACAAATGGTGATGAGAATGCTAGGGAGAAAAACGGGTACAGGAGGGTCTTCCGGGCACAAATACCTCAAAGAAACTGCGGACAAACACAAAATTTTTATAGATTTTCACAACATCTCTACCTTACTCATTCCCCGCTCAAAACTGCCTAAACTCCCTCCAGAACTGAAAAAAGAACTCGGATTTTACTTTACTGAAAAAAAACAATAAAGCATGATCAAAGAAAACGGAAAAGAATTGTTGAAAATTGATATTCATACCCACATTATGCCGGAACACATGCCCAGGTGGGCAGAAAAATTTGGCTACGGGGGATTTATCCACCTGGACCACCACAAACCCTGCTGTGCCAGGATGATGATGGATGACCGGTTTTTCAGGGAGGTTATGGACAATTGCTGGGACCCCGACAGCCGAATAAAGGACTGCAGGGAACACGGCGTAGATGTGCAGGTACTGTCCACCATACCCGTATTATTTAGTTATTGGGCCGAGCCGTCACATGCCAATGATGTATCCCGTTTCCTCAACGACCACATTGCAGATATTGTGAGGCGTTATCCCAAAAAATTCATTGGATTAGGTACACTTCCTATGCAGTCTCCCGATCTGGCAGTTAAAGAATTGGAGCGATGCGTAAAAGAGCTTGGATTGGCCGGAGTGGAAATAGGTTCTCACATCAACGACTGGAACTTATCAGATCCCGAGGTGTTTCCGGTTTTTGAGGCCGCTGCAGATCTGGGAGCAGCTGTTTTTGTGCACCCCTGGGATATGATGGGAAAAAGTAAAATGGAAAGATACTGGTTGCCCTGGTTGGTTGGAATGCCGGCAGAAACCTCCCTGGCGATATGTTCCATGATTTTTGGTGGTGTTTTTGAAAGACTTCCCAAGCTAAGAGTGGCTTTTGCCCACGGAGGGGGTTCATTCCCGGCTACCATCGGAAGAATTGAGCACGGCTTCAACGTCAGACCGGACCTCTGTGCGGTAGACAACAACATCAATCCCAGGCAGTATTTGGGTAAATTCTACCTCGACTCACTGGTTCACGATCCCACTATGTTGGATTATATCGTAAATCTGATGGGAGCAGACAGAGTAGCTCTGGGAACGGATTATCCCTTTCCCCTGGGGGAATTGGAACCCGGAAAACTCATTGAGAGTATGCCATATGAGGCAGATAAAAAGGAATTACTCCTGAGTGGCACCGCACTCGACTGGCTGGGCCTGAGTAAAGAACAATTTGTAAATTAAAGATCCAATTTGATGAATATAACTGTTCCGGAACACATCCTGGAAATGGATAGAAAGGACCCTCTGGCTTCCCTGAGAAATGAGTTTAATCTCCCCGCTGAATTCAAAGGAAAACCCTGTATATATCTCTGTGGTAATTCTCTGGGCTTACAGCCTAAAAAGGCCGGTGAATACGTCCGGATGGAAATGGAGAAATGGGCAGAAATGGGGGTGGAAGGTCATGTAAAGGGGAAATATCCCTGGATGCCCTATCACGAATTTCTCACCGAAAAAATGAGTGCAATAGTCGGTGGGGAAAAAGACGAAGTCGTGGTGATGAATTCCCTTTCGGTCAACCTTCATCTTTTAATGGTTTCTTTCTACCGACCCACCCCAAAGAAATATAAAATTCTGATCGAATACAACCCTTTTCCAAGTGATCGCTACGCCGTTGAATCTCAGGCTAAATTTCACGGTATTGACCCCGCGGATGCCATCCTTGAGTTAAAGCCTGAAAAAGGGACTTCTAATGTCAGTAAAGAGCACATCGAGCGAGTTTTCGAGGAACACGGACACGAGATAGCAATGACGCTCATAGGAGGAGTGAATTATTACAGTGGCCAGTATTACGACATTCCTTTTCTCACCCAATTGGCTCATCGCCACGGGGCCGTGGCCGGTTTTGATTTGGCTCACGGCGCAGGGAATGTTCCGCTGCAACTTCACGACTGGGGGGTTGACTTTGCGGCCTGGTGCTCCTACAAATATCTCAATTCCGGACCGGGAGCAGTTTCGGGAGTTTTTGTTCACCAACGCCACAAGAACAATTTTGACCTTCCCAGATTCGCGGGATGGTGGGGGCACGACAAGGAGTCTCGCTTTGAAATGGGGCCTGAATTTATACCTATACCGGGGGCGGAGGGCTGGCAATTGAGTAATCCACCTATCCTCCCGATGGCCTGTATGCAGGCCTCTCTTGAGATTTTTGACCGCGCGGGAATGAAATCCCTGAGACAAAAAAGTGAGAAACTCACTGCCTTGTGTGAAAAACTAATCAATGATTTTTCCGGTGAGCGAATAGAACTCATCACTCCCACCAATCCGGATGAAAGAGGTAGCCAATTGTCCATACGGGTAATCCATTCCAATAAAAAATTGTTTAATTCCATATCCCAAATGGGAGTGGTCGCAGATTGGAGGGAACCCGATGTGATAAGGATTGCACCGGCACCCCTTTACAACACCTTTGAGGAGGTTTACCGCTTTTGTGAAATACTAAAAAAATGCATGAATGAAGAACTCTGAACATCCTGTAGTGGTCGTAGGTGGAGGCCTTTGTGGAACTCTCCTGGCCATAAGGCTCAAACAAAGAGGTCACCACACCGTACTCTATGAAAAAAGAGCGGATATGCGACTGACCGACATCAGTGCGGGAAGGTCGATCAACCTGGCACTGTCCAACAGGGGGTTGAAAGCTCTGGAATTAATCGGGCTTCGAAACAAAGTCCTATCGCTCACAATTCCCATGAAGGGAAGGTTGTTGCACAATCGAGATGGGTCACTCAGGCTGTCCCCTTACAGTGGAAGAGAGGGCGATTTTATCAATTCCATATCCAGGGGGGACTTAAATAGTATGCTTTACGACGAGGCAGAAAAGATAGGCATTCCCATCCATTTCAATAAGTCCTGTACCACCATGGATCCGGATTCCGGTCAACTTGTTTTTTCCGGCCCGGACGGAATTCGGGAAAAAGTTCTGGCCTCCTGCATTTTTGGAGCCGATGGGGCTGGAAGTGCTGTTCGTCAAGCTGCTATGATCCGAAGCAATACTTTGAGGTTTGATTTCAGTCAATCTTTTCTCACTCATGGATATAAGGAACTCTCCATTCCACCCGGTTCTGACCACACCTTTAGAATTGAACCCAACGCATTGCATATATGGCCCAGAAAGACCTTTATGATGATCGGACTCGCCAATCCGGACAAGACCTTTACCATCACTCTGTTTTTACCCTTTGAAGGGGAGAACGGTTTTGATGCCATTCAGTCAGATGAGGAAGTGGTATCTTATTTTGAAAAATGGTTTCCCGACGCCATACCTCACATGCCGGAATTGGTGGAGGAATTCTGGGAAAACCCCACATCCAGCCTGGGTACCATCCGCTGTTACCCGTGGAAAATAGGTAAAAAAACTTGTATTATAGGTGACGCAGCCCACGCCATTGTCCCCTTTTACGGCCAGGGAATGAATTGTGCTTTTGAGGACGTGGTGGTTTTAGATGGCGTTATGGACGAGGTAAACGGAGATTGGGGTCTAATTTTTGAGCGATTTCAACAACTT
>JAGTVA010000002.1 GCA_018224445.1 Saprospiraceae bacterium | reverse complement strand
GAAAAGAGTGGCCGGCGGCGGGGGCGGAGCCGGAGGACAGATATTTAATATCGGGAAAAGCAAAGCGACTTTGTTCGATAAAAATACCAAGGTTACCGTAACCTTTCAGGACGTAGCCGGACTTGACGAGGCAAAAGAAGAAGTCATGGAGGTGGTCGATTTTCTCAAAAACCCTAATAAATACACCTCTCTGGGTGGTAAAATCCCCAAAGGGGTGCTGCTGGTCGGCCCTCCGGGTACGGGAAAAACCCTGTTGGCCAAAGCAGTTGCCGGGGAAGCCGCGGTTCCTTTTTTCTCCATTTCAGGATCGGATTTTGTCGAAATGTTTGTAGGGGTCGGAGCCTCCAGAGTGAGAGACCTTTTTAAACAAGCCAGAGAAAAAGCCCCCTGCATCGTATTTATTGATGAAATTGACGCCATCGGAAGGGCCAGAGGAAAAGGCGCGGTTCAAGGCGGAAATGACGAAAGAGAAAATACCCTTAATCAATTGCTGGTAGAAATGGATGGTTTTAGCACCGACAAAGGAGTTATACTCATGGCTGCTACCAACCGCCCCGATGTGCTGGATACTGCACTGTTGCGTCCCGGGAGGTTTGACCGGCAAATAGGAATAGACCGTCCCGACTTAAAGGGGAGGGAAGCCATTTTTAAAGTGCACCTGAGAGCCATCAAAACCGCCTCTGAAATCAATGCATCGGTCCTATCCGAAATGACTCCGGGATTTGCTGGAGCTGATATAGCCAATGTGTGCAACGAGGCTGCTCTAATCGCAGCCAGAAGAGAAAAGAAAGCCGTGGACATGGAGGACTTTAACTACGCACTGGATCGCGTAATCGGAGGCCTGGAAAAAAAGAGTAAAATTATCAGCCCCGCTGAAAAAGAAATTATTGCTTACCACGAAGCGGGCCACGCCATTTGCGGCTGGTTTCTGGAGCACGCCTCTCCACTGGTCAAAGTGACCATTGTCCCCCGGGGTATCGGAACGCTGGGTTACGCCCAATACTTGCCAAAGGAAGAACACATTGTTAGAACGGAACAACTCCTGGACAGAATTTGCATGACGCTGGGAGGAAGAGCGGCAGAGAAAGTAATTTTTAATAAAATATCTACAGGTGCCCAAAACGACCTCGATCAGGTGACCAAAATGGCCTACAGCATGGTAGTTGTTTATGGGATGGATGAGCTCATCGGAAACGTTTCCTTCCACGGTATGTCTCAGGACCAATTTCAAAAACCCTATTCCGACATTACCGCTAAGGAAATAGACGAACAGGTGAGGAATTTGCTCGATCTTCAATACAAGAGAGCAGTAAAACTCCTTACAGCAAAAAGACAGGAATTGGAAGTCCTGGCCCAGTCCCTACTGGAAAATGAAGTCCTTCTCAAATCTGATCTGGTAAGTTTAATCGGACCGCGTCCCCACGACCCACCACCCACTGTTCCCCAACCGGAGAAAGACAAGAAACCCACTCGATCGGATAGCTCAGAGGTTGAAAATGGAGATTCCTCCCCTCCCCCGCTTTCCAAACAGGACACGGGAGAAACCCTCTCGTCTGCACCTGAAAAGGAGAAAAAAGACAAGAAGGAAAACGATGCCAAAAGCGAGGAATCTGAAAAACTGGTAAAGAACAAGGAATCGGATAGTTAAAAAGGGTCAGGAGAAGGGGGATTTAAATTTTTGGATTTCTCTGATTTTTTGGTGGCACTTTCTTAAAGGTTCAGGGGAAATGTTAATCACCACTTTGACAGGTCACTCAGACAAAAATTCCCAAAATGCCGATCCGGTCAGTATGTATGTTCAAGAGAGCAGGAGGCCTGCCCTGAAAGGGCAAAATTAAAATACCCTCAGGCTTTGCCTGAGGGGTGAATGCCCCCATAATTAGAGTCCTGTAAGGACGATTTAATACTGGGTCACTTGTACCTCATTTAATCTTTACCTCCTTTTTAATTGATATTCCATCAGCTCCATCGGAAATGACAAAAAGAAACAATAAACGTAAATTACCAGGCATCGCAGCCCACCCTCATTGTCCGAACCACTGATTTATTGGGTTGCACTTTATGTTTTCAATAGGCATACTTTACAAACTCTTGCCAGCGAAATTAAACAGTAGGATCGCGATAGTGGTGACATTACTCTTGGGGAAGCCCTATGACCGGGTACAGGTTGGTCATACCGTCAACGCAGGTGATCGACTCATCTGTTTCTGAAAAGTGAGATAACATACATGTAGTGTGATGGATAAAACGCTACCCCATTGGCAGGCATTAATTACATTGAATGCAGCGGACTAGCTGGAGAGAAAAGGATTAAGGGTTATCTCAGGAAACCTCCGTATTGTCTTTTTCGAGTAACTGGAATCCATTTCCGTGAATGTTTACAATTTCGACGGTATCGTCAATTTTGAGGTGTTTTCTGAGTTTGGTTATAAACACGTCCATGCTCCGGGCAGTAAAATAACTGTCTTCACCCCAGATTTCTTTGAGTGCGAGGGATCTGGAAAGGACTTTGTTTTTATTTTTACAAAAGAGTTTGAGCAACTCTGATTCCTTAGGGGACAGTTTAACTTTTTCAGTAGACCCGTTATCGCCACCTCTATAGGTCAACATTCTCACGGGAAAATCAAAGTGAAAGTTGCCGAATTCATACTCCGATAGATCCTCTTCCTTTTCGACTTCGGACCTTGATCTCTTTAGCACTGCCTGAATACGCACCAGTAACTCCTCCGAATTAAAAGGCTTGGAAACATAATCATCGGCTCCCAATTTAAAGCCAGCGACAATGTCTTCCTTCATTGTTTTAGCTGTCAAAAAAATGATGGGTACTTCCTGATCCCGTTCGCGAATTTCTTTAGCGAGAGTAAATCCATCCATTTTGGGCATCATAACATCCAAAATACAAAGGTCATACGAATGCTTTTTAAATTCTTTCAGACCCTCTACCCCATTGGGAGCAAGTGTAATATCGAAATCGTGCATTTCGAGATAGGACTTCAATACATCTCCAAAATTGTGGTCGTCTTCAACGAGTAAAATGCTAATACCTTCCATTGATTTATTTTCTGATTATAAGTTTAGAACGCATTTATTTTATTTTCTGTATGAAAAGGATAAAAAAACTATCTATTCTGACCTAAAATTTCTGGGAAAGTTGAGAATAAAAGTACTTCCTTTGCCCGGGGTGCTCTCCACATCAATGCTGCCCTTGTGTGCCAGCATCATCGCTTTTACATAAGTGAGTCCCAAACCAAAGCCCTTTACATCGTGTAAATTTCCGGTGTGTACTCTGTAGAATTTGTCAAATATATTTCTCCTGGCCTCCGGAGTCAAACCCACCCCGTTGTCGCTGACCCATATTTCAATTCCCTCAGTGGTATCGAAGGTCCTTACCTTTATTTCGGGTTTTTCCGGACTGTATTTGTAGGCGTTGTCCAATAAATTATTTAAAATATTCTCCACGTGCATTTTATCTCCCTTAATGTTGGGATTATTGGCATTCAGACTCATGGTTATACTCCCCTTTTTCTGTTGAACCAAAAAAATAAAATTCTGCACACTGTCTTCAATCATTTGGTGGAGATCGATATCCACCACTTTTAATCCGAATTGTTTTTTGTCGATCAGTGCTATTTGGAGTACTTTCTCCACCTGATTGAGCATCCGTTGATTTTCTTGCTTAATCACATTGGCAAAGCGTTGAATTTTCAATGGGTTCGCACTTATTTTAGGTGAATTAATGGAATCCACCGCAAGGGATATAGTAGCTATGGGAGTCTTAAATTCATGGGTCATGTTGTTGATAAAATCGCTCTTCATTTCAGAGAGCTTTTTTTGCCTGAAAATCACATAGACCGTATAGCCAAAACAGAACAAAATCAATGCGGTAAACAAAATAGAGCCCAACAGGGTAACCCAGGTATCTTCCCAAATAAATTGGCTCCTGTCCGGAAAGTGAATAATCAATGCCCCGGGAGATCCCTGATTTCCCACAAAAAGGCGAACGCGGTAGCGCGAATTGGAAAGGGAGTTCAATACCCCGGGATCTATTTCTGCTTTGGAAGCTTCTCCTAAATCTATGGCCACGGTGTATTTTCCGTCATCGATTACAAAGCTATTCTCCTTTTCTGAATACACCCCGTAATGATATTCGGTCTGAAAGTTTCTGTTCTCAAATTCCACTTCCAGCAGTTGGTCGAGTGTGGATGGGTCTATTCGCTCTTCCAATGCCAGGGTATCTCGGTAGCTACTCACTCCACTCAGAGACCAGATCCCCCCTTCCAACAAGTTGGCCGGATTGAGAATGGATGCCGAATCGATTTGCAACAACCTGCCGAGCACGTTGGCAGTAACAGAGTAATCGTGACTGGAATAGGGGCTTTTGGCCACATCGTCCCAATCAATACTCACCGTCTCTCCATAGAGATTGAGAATCTCTGTACTCTGACGAACCTGATCAATTCGCTCAAGCTGAGCAGCCACATTGGAAAGCGCGGAATATACATTTTGATCGAATTTGGACTCGTTGAGTTCCAAAGAGTAGTTGATCCAGTAGAGTTGAATAAAAAAGGAACCAATCACGCCGGCACTCATCAGCAAAATAATCGTCCAAATCGCAAATTTATTCATAGCTTAAATACCCAATTTTACCACTTAAAAGGGTTGTAACCAGGGTTGGTGTCCCTCTCTCCTAAATCCCTGTGCAAAACACAAGGTAGTAAAAAATTATCGAAACCGCTCCTAGTTCAAAGTAAATCTCACGCGAATTCCGGCCTGTGTATTGGTAATCGGATAGGACTGTGTGGTGTAAGGTACCGTCCTGAAATAATCCATAAACAACCGCAGCGACAAATTCTGGGACAGGTCGTACTCAATTGCAGGGGCAATCCGTACGGCACGCTGTCCCCTGGTATCTCTGGGATTAATATCCAGCCCCCAACTGTGTTGAAGGGTCCGGTCGTCCCTGACTGAAAAATCGAATAGTATACGCAGATCTCTGGTGGCTGTTTGCCCGCCTGCTTGTCCCCCTCTGGTGTCTCCAGGTTCACGCTCCCCTCTCCGTTGTCTGGGTGCCTGTCCACCAAATCTGAAATTCTTAATGACGTATCCAACTCCTACGGTAAAGTCAGTAGACCTGGTTTCATTTAGATTTTGGCCCACGGTACTCAGTGCGAGGGTTCTGGATTTTTTAAAGTCAAAGGACAACTCTATGCCACCCTTGGTTTGGATATTGATACCAATCAGGGGCACAAAACTCTCATTAATTACCAGTTCGGGAACTGAAAGCTGAGGGTAGTAATTACCGGAGACACTGTCCAGGTTTCCCGGAATCTGAGAATTCCCACCTTCGTCCTCCGTATAGGACAGCCTGCTTTCAAACCTATTGGCAGTAAGGCTGGATTGATATCCATGAGTAATAGTTACCCGTTCAAAAATTTCGCTAAAGAAGGGTATCCTGCTCAGGCCGTTGTAATTTACCGTCCAATTGGGCAGAGGGTTCACGTCAAAAACATTTAATTTCATCTCACTGGCATCTGTACCGGTATATGCCGCAAGAAAGGAAGGAATAATTACCTCCTCCTGATTGGAGCCAAATCCCTCTTTGTAATTTGGCCCGTCCTGTGGGTGTGGGTCTCCATCGGGATTCAATCTTCCGGAAATTACCGACCTGTTGGATTTAAAGGTGTTAAACAAGGCCTGTATTTCATCCGTACCATCCCTGAACAGAGTATTCATGGCCAGGTAGGAAACCGAATACGAGCCGAACTGACTGTTGGTACCAAAACCATAGTCGGCATTCATAAAGTCTTCCGGCGGAATAAAATCCTCGCCAAAATTTTTGAACAAAAAGGATTCGCTGTTGGTAAACCTCTTTTCCATTTTAAGGTCAATTCTGAAATCCCTGAAGGGCTCGAGATTGACTTCAGTATTCCAGGATTCCGAGTAAGTCCTCGAAGTATTTTGATTTTGCCTGAGATCTGCAGAGAACCACCCTTTTTGAGAGGAATTTCTCATCAGCCAACTATCCGATGGTTGTTGACCAAAGGCATAGCCGAGGCCCGGGGCCTTAAACCCACTGGTCATTCCTGCAAAGGTGGGTTCCTGCAAGAATCCGGGAACAAATGAGGTGTAGTCTCTATTGTAATTAAACCGAGCTCTGCGAACAAGTAAAAGCGGCCTGATAATAACCCGCTCAATGGTCGATGGTTGGCGGGGAGCATCCCTTCCCGTATCTCTCTGTCCAGCGGAACCTCTACCAGCAGCACCGCGACCTGCCGGCCCCGCCCCCCTGTTTATTCTACTCAAGTACCCTATTTGATTGTACAGTCTTTCAAAATTCAAAGTACCCCTCAGGCTTTCCCCACGGGAATTGAAAAGGGAGTTGCCGAGAAAGGGTACATTGATAGAAGCCGCAGACCAGGTGTAGCCAGCGCTATACCGGGCATCTAAGCTCACCCAATCCATATAGGGCAGTTTGTCGATGGGTACTTTGTAGTTTGCTGTAAACGTGTGGTTGTAATCCTTAATCCTCCCAAAGTCTCTGATATTATCCCACATAAAATCCTTTCTGGCCTGCTTGCTGTCGCCTACAAAATTACCTTCGAGGTCAAAACCAGCATTGTCCAACTCATCGACTACTGAGTTACTCTGAGCTACAAAATTCAGTTTGAGTGCCCGGGTTAAATCCCAGGTTATGTCGTGGTTTCTGTTCCACAAAAACTGCCGGCTGGTCGATTGGCTGAATGCCCCTTTGCTAAACCTGTATTGTCGCTGATTCATCCTCCTGTCTACCGTGGTTCTGAATCCTAAACTGTTGGGCAGTGGGTTAAAGTTAAAATCGGCAATTAGTTTAAGGGGCTTGATACTGCCCAGCATTTCCTTGAATGGTTCTATGTAAGTGACCGTTCGGGAAAATCGATAATTGAGGGTCCCGGAATGGTGAATGTTGTCGTCCTGCTCGATAATGGGATCACTCCGATTGGTTTCCGTATAGGCATAGGATACGGAAATATTTTCAATATCCCAGGGCATGGGCTTGTCGTTGTCCGACCTTCGCTTTCGAACGTTGGTGAGATTCACACTCTTTATTTCTGTCTTATCGATGGCTTGCCTTCTCAGGGAATCCCGCTCCGTTCTCGTTTCGGCCAAATCGAGTTTTTCGTTGAGTTCAACATCGAGGTCATACGGATCGTACTGAGGTGTGCGCACATCTGATGAATACTGTGCAAAAAACGGAATATCTATATTGGCATTTTCAGGTAAAAACCTCCCCAATTGAAAGTCGCCGGCAATATCGTATTGAGTGATGGCCTCTTTGTTTCTCTGCTGTACTTTTTGCTCGAGACTTCCCCAGCCGACACTGCTGAAGTTGGCACTCATTGAGATGTTTCCAAAGTCTGCCAACTTCATATCCAATCTTGCCAAACCGGCAACTCCCCCCTGCTCATTCAATCCGGTCAACCGCAATTCATTGATCCAAACTTCCGTACAAAAATTAGTACGGCCGGATTTATTTTTCACACCCACCATAATGGATTTCACCGCCCCTGTATTGGGGTTTCCAACCACCCGGACGGTATTTTGTGGTTTTTCGGGATCGGGTTCTTCATAAGGAACCTGAAAGGAAGAGGATGCTTGATTTCTGCTTAACTTTACATCTTTTAACAATTCGAGGGGAAAATCAAATTCGTTTTCCTCGGGCCAGACGATCCTTTCATAACTTTCCTCACTGTTAAAGGTGGAAAAAACAAGTGGTATTTCGTACTCGTAGTAATTGTTGGTATAATCACTCCCCAATCTCATTACAATAGATAAATCTCCGTCCTCCAAACCGTCGAGAGTCTCAGCATGGATAAACATTTTCAATCGCTCGTAATACCGCATATCGAATTCGCCCAGCAAACGGTATACAGCATTGGTTCTGCCGTTTTCCAAATTACAAATATTCAGCGCCAGGGATTGCTCATTGAGAAAGGCATTGGCGAAGGTGGATTGATAATTCCGCTCTCTGGTGATTCCCGGGGGTATGATATACCTAAAAGGTGATCTGCTCGAGTGTTCTTCTATATTGACCACGCTGATATCAAATTCATTGTCTTCGGGCAAGTTTGGGCTTGGTTCGGCATTCTCCAGGGGTCTGGTAACTCTCCTCCACTGATTTCGAGTTAAATCTAAAGAGGCAAACCTCAGTGTAATGGGGCTTTCAAAACCCGTCATATACATCCGAATAAATTTAATCGAACGAAAGTCTTGAATTCCTCCAACTTTTTCGTCGTACTGGTCAATGGGTACCTTAAACCTATACCATACCTGATTTCCGGGATTTACCACCGTATCGGTAATGTATTCGTTCCATTCCAGTCCATTATTGCCGTCGTGATTAATGGGGATTTGATAATCGAAATAGGACTCCGTCCGGTTCATAGAACCGTCTCTGTTCACATCCTCTGAATCCGGAAAATTGGTGTATGCATTACTGATGCGTTGCCCCGGCTGTGAAATCGGTGAATTTCCCTCCGGGTTGTTAAATCTTTTGTACCTGGTGAATACATCGTCCTCATCTGTAAAATCGGGATCGTCCCAAAACTTATAAACGTCATTGGAAAGGTCAGCTACAATTCTCGCCTTGGCATCGTTACTGAGGTTGGGAGAGGCCAGTACATCTTGATAATAGTCGTTAAATACAGCTATTTCTCCCAAACTGTCCAGCCCGTCTAACCCGACATCCTGCAGAGCGCGGTGCTCGGGATTGTTGGCAAAGGCATAGACCACCGGGGGCACGGTGGGCACTCTACCCCAACTGGTGGTATCTGTCGGTATTAAATCTCCGGGAACAGGCAACCCATTTTCATAAAAGGCAAGTCCGTCCTTCATGATATCTTCGGAAATAT
>JAGTVA010000001.1 GCA_018224445.1 Saprospiraceae bacterium | reverse complement strand
TTTTCTTGTGATTTGGAGCCCAAATTTTTTTAAATTTATTTTATCTCCTTTGGGGATTGCAACAAAAACTATTAACTTTCCGGAGTTAATATACTCTAAATTGTATAACTTGCCCATAACCTAAATGTGAATCGCAGTTGTACGGCATGCAAGCGAAACCAACAACTAAACGAAAAATAAAACTAGAATAGTAGAAATATAAAGAATGATTACAGTATGGGAAAATTAAAGAAAACAAGGATTGCCTTTTGGATTAGCCTCCCAATTTGTGCCATATCAATGATTGTCTTAATATCTTCCTTAAATAGTCATGAATATTGGAGAATTGCAGCAGCTTCCGTTGGATTTATTTTTTTTCTAACTCTGACCTTATTGCTTCTTAGGCGAATGATCAACTTGGAAAAGGAACGGAAAAAAGTTGACCAGTAAAAATTAAAATAATAAAAAAACGCCCGCACGTAATAAGCAAAGCCAATGCGGTGCTTCGTCACCGCTTGACCATGACGTAAATATAAGTTTTAGCTCTGCTGAAGAAATGAGCGTTTTATTGCACTGGCTTTGCTCAAACAGGTAAACGTACTTTCAAAATGGCAGGACAGCCGATTTACGAGTTTTAGATCTATTTTTTATAATTAAAAACATTATTTATGTGGAGTGAATTTAAAAAGTTTGCCGTAAAGGGAAATGTATTGGATTTGGCAGTTGCTGTGGTCATTGGGGTGGCCTTTGGGGCGATGGTGTCCTCGCTTGTCAACGATGTAATTTTGCCGCCCATAGGAATGCTGCTTGGGGGTGTTAAATTTTCCGAACTGACAATTACTCTTCAGGAGGCCGTAATTCAAAATGAAGAAGTGGTCTTAGAAGCTATAGATATACGGTATGGAGCCTTTATTCAGACTATTTTGGATTTTATAATTATCGCCTTTGTAATCTTTATGGGAGTGGAGGGTTACAACAGAATGAAGAGGAAGGAGGAAGCCAAACCGACTCCTCCGGAAGAACCTAAAGGTCCTTCCTCAGAAGAATTGCTGGTCGAAATAAGAGATTTACTGAGAAAATCCTAATTCCGGTTGATCAATTGTATCCCGTGCACAATGAACCAATGTTTTTTTTTGATATTTAAAAAGCAATTTTTTTTATAGAACTAAGTCTCTTATACAAGTGTTCTGAACTTAGAGATTTGTTTAATTTAAAACAGCCAGATGTCCGAAAGCGAGTCCCCAAATGCTAAAGTACTTAAAGGCGGTGAGTTTGTGATTAAAAATGCCGCCACTGATTCTATTTTTGCTCCCTCTGAAGTTTCAGATGAGCAATCCATGATCAGAAAATCCTGCCTCGATTTTGTGTTGAATGATGTTCAGCCTCGCGGTCAAAAATTGGAAAACCAACTCGACCTTCTGAAAAAATCGGCTGAACTCGGCCTGTTAGGTGCTCACATTCCCGAACAGTACGGGGGAATTGAATTGGATTCCAATACCAATACCATGATACTCGAAGAGCTCGGTAAAGGCGGGGGATCGTTTGATACCTCTTTTGCAGCCCACACGGGAATCGGTATGTTGCCCATACTTTATTACGGAACAGAAGATCAAAAGAAAAAATACCTACCTGCCATGTGCGACGGTTCCCTAATCGGAGCCTATTGTCTTACAGAGCCGGGATCGGGATCGGATGCGCTGGCCGCCAAAACCAAAGCCGTATTGAGCCCGGATGGGAATCACTATTTGCTTTCAGGCCAGAAAATGTGGATTTCCAATGCGGGCTTTGCCGGTGTATTTATCGTTTTTGCCAAAATTGACGGCGAACACTTTACTGCATTTATTGTCGACAGAGAATCAGAGGGGTTGACTTTTGGAGAAGAAGAGGACAAACTTGGAATTAAAGGATCCTCTACCAGACAGGTGTTTTTTGAGAATGTAAAAGTTCCCAAAGAGAATCTTCTGGGGGAAGTGGGCAAAGGACACCTGATTGCTTTTGCGGTACTCAATATCGGTAGATTTAAACTCGCAGCCATGTGCATGGGAGGGGCGAAGTATTCAACCGAAATGTCTGTGAAATATGCAAACGAGAGAAACCAATTTGGAAAGCCCATAGCTTCATTTGGTGCCATTAAGTATAAGTTGTCCGAGCAGGTTATTCGGATATATGCCCTCGAATCTGCAGTGTACAGGACTTCGCATTTGATGCAGGAAATGCGCAGTCAGCTGATAGGGGAGGGTATGGATTATGCCACTTCACTGCAGGAAGCTGCAGAGGAGTACGCTATAGAGTGTGCAATACTAAAGGTATACGGTTCGGAAGTGCTGGATTATGTAGTCGATGAACTCCTGCAGATTTACGGCGGATATGGGTATTCAGAGGAGTATAAGCCCGCCGGGATATACAGAGACACCCGAATTAATCGAATATACGAGGGGACCAACGAAATCAACCGCCTTCTGATGATCAATATGTTGATGAAAAAAGCCATGAGGGGTGAACTGGACTTAACCGGACCGGCCTGGGAGGTTCAAAAAGAATTAACCGGTATGCCCTCTTTTAAGAGTCCTCAGGGGGTGTTGGCTGAAGAAGAACAAGCGGTTAGCCACATGAAAAAAGTTTTCCTACTCACTTCAGGAGCCGCCGTGAAATACCAAATGGACGGTAAGCACGACCTGAAAAATGAGCAAATGATTCTAACCAATATTGCCGATATTCTTTTGGATACCTATGTGGCTGAATCCCTTTTGCTCAGGATTAAAAAAGAATTCAGTGAAAGTGAATCGGAAGTCTCCACTGCCATTTTATCAACTTATCTTTCAGATGCTCAAAACCGCATTGCTAAGAATGCCAATGACGCGCTTTCCTCCTTTGCCAAAGGAGATGAACTAAAAATCATGAAAATGGGAGTCCAACGGTTTTCTAAATACCCCACACCCAATGTCCGGAATAACAGGACTCTGATTGCCCAAAAAATGACCGAAGCCAACGCCTACTGTTTTTAAAACAGCTGTGTGAAATTTAGAATTGTAAAAAAAAAGGACATGACTGCTGAAGAATTTATCAGGTCTTTACCTACTAGAATTGATCCCGAAATTATAGAAAAGAAAAAATCCACTTTTTATTTTGATCTGTCAGGGGAAGGGGGAGGCCAACTCTGTCTTATCCTGAACAATGGTGAAGTGGAAGTACTGGAGGGACCTCAGGAGTATCACAACTGTGAGGTTCGGGCCGACGCCGGAGATTTTATGCGTGTGGTAAGGGGAGAACTCAACCCTATGATGGCTCTGTTGACGGGAAGATTAAAGGTGAATAACCAAAAGGAGTTGCTGAAGTACGCTAAAATATTTGGATTGACCCGGTAGATGGGAGATGTGATGCTCGAATAAATCAGAATTAAAAACTCAGTACCAGCCCTATTCCTACAGAATTTCCCACCACAGAGGTACGAGTGGAGGGGGTGAGGTGAATACTCAGGTCGTCGTCAATGTCAAAAGTAGTCAGGTGGGCGGATACAAAAGCATCCATTATATTGAATAAATAAGTAATTCCCAATCCGATATAAGTGAGCTCCATATCCTTTCTGTATCGGTCTCTGAAACTCCGTATTCCCTGAGAAGTGGGTATTAAACCAACGAATTCATCTTGCTCTCCTGCCAGTCGCTGTTCATAAGCCAGATTGAAACGATCAAAATTTCGCTTATTGAAATCCAGAGCGTAAAGCAAAGATCCCACTATACCATATATCACCCCCGGCTTCAGGTAGTCCCCATTGTAAACCTGGCCTGCACCGGGAATGACAGCCGATAATATGACTGCTTTTTTAGGATCTCTTTCACGCTGTTTATTTATAATCAGGTCTTCTAATAATCTCATTTTGGAATCAGCCTCCGGCACCCCCAACTCAATGAACCCAAGGCTGTCCGAATGCTGAAGAGAGTCGGATTTGAAATGAGAAAGAGTCAACCCCTCGGGAGAGAAGCATACCCAACTCAGTGTAATCAAAAGGCTGTTAATGAATATCCTCATCTGTTATAATTCAGTGGAGTGCTTTTTCAAGTGACATCAAAATATTCCAATAATTGGTTGAGGTGCTCGCGGTCTTCAAAATGAATTACAATTTGTCCCTCTCCGGTTTCTTTTTCGATTATATTGGTTTTAGCGCCAAATTTTTGCAACAACTGATCTTCAAGCGATCCCATCTGACTGCTTTTGGGCTTACTTGCCTGAGAGGGTGATTTTTTGACAGCTTGTTTTTTAGATAGCTTTTTAATGATTTCTTCTGTAGCTCTAACCGATAATTCCCTGGATTTTATTTGATCCAATAGGCTCAATTGAAGGGGCAATTCCTTAACCCCAGCCAACGCCCGTGCGTGACCCATGCTTATGGTAATATTCTTTACAGCATCCTGAATTTTAGGAGGCAACTTCAACAATCGCAAATAATTGGTTACCGCACTTCTGCTTTTGCTCACCCGATCAGACAATCCCTCGTGTGTGAGTTCGCATTCTTCGAGGAGTCGATTTAAACTAATGGCAATTTCAATTGGATTGAGATCCTGACGTTGAATATTTTCAATAAGGGCCATTTCAAGCATAGCCTGGTCATTGGCCACTCTTATGTAGCCTGGAATTTCAGTCATGCCCGCCTCCTTCGAAGCTCTCCACCTCCGCTCACCCGAGATGATTTGAAAGGCTTTGTCGTGCAGCCTCCTCACCGTGATGGGCTGAATTAATCCGTGCGTTTTAATCGATTCTGTCAATTCCTTCAATTCTTGTTCAGGAAATTCCTTTCTGGGCTGAAAGGGATTTTCTTCGATATAATCAATGGGGATCAGTGCAATTTTACTCGATAATTCCTGGACTATTTTCTGTTGAGTATCGGTGTCTTTCTCCTCAATATTCGACAAGAGGGCTCTTATTCCCTTGCCCAACTCCTTTTTTTTCATTTTTGCCATGATCAATTGCTTTATTACAATTTTAAAAACTGTGCATATACGATGTTACCCTACGGGCAGTGAATTTTTCTCGAGAAACTCCTTGGCCAGGTTGAGAAAATTAAAAGTGCCCTTGCATGCCGCATCATAGAGCAAAACCGGTTTGTGAGCACTGGGCGCTTCACCAATTCGGGAATTCCTGTGAATAATGGTTTTAAATACGTGATCTGTCGAGTGATCTTTCACTTCATTTACCACGATATTGGCCAATCTCAACCTCTGGTCAAACATGCTGAGGACGATCCCTTCTATTTCCAGGTCCGGGTTGATAGAAGCCTTCACCATTCCTATGGTGTTTTTTAACTTTTGCAAACCCTCCAGCGCAAATATTTCACACTGTACCGGAATGAGAACACTATCCGCTGCCGTAAGTGCATTGACGGTTATCAAACCCAATGAAGGCAGGCAGTCAATAAAAATAAAATCGAAATCGCCGCGGACAACCTCCACCACCTTTTTTAAATAAAATTCCCGTTGTATTTTGGAGGCCAATTCAAGTTCAGCTCCCACGAGATCAATGGAGGAAGGGATTAAGAATAGATTTTTTAATTCTGTGGCCACCACGGCTTCAGATGGATTGGCTTCGTTGACGAGACAATCGTAGAGGTTGATTTGATCCTCATCGGGTACCACACCCACTCCTGAGGTGGCATTGCATTGGGGATCTGCATCGATAATGAGCACCTTGTATTCCAGCGCAGCAATGCTGGCAGCCAGATTTATCGCAGTGGTAGTTTTTCCGACACCCCCTTTTTGATTAGCTATTGTTACTACTTTACCCATGATTTTGTACTCAGATATTAATTTCCTGCCCCACAGCGGGGATGGTAAGGTTTTTACCCTTTGCTTTAAATTTTTTAACAGCAGCGTCCTTATCCTCTATTACGATGTAACCAAAAGTATCGAAATGACAGGCGACTATTTCGTCGCACTCAATAAAATCAGCAGCTATCAGCGCATCGTTTACCCCCATTGTGAAATTGTCACCCATGGGTAGAATAGCGAGGTCAATCTTACCGGAAGTCACTGGCAATAACTTCATATCCATGTGCAGAGCGGTATCGCCCGCAATATAAAGGGTCTTTCCTTCTGATTTTAATACAAACCCACCCGGGTTTCCACCGTAGGTTCCGTCCGGCAATACACTTGAATGAACGGCATTGACGTATTTTAGATCGCCAAAATCAAAACTCCAATTGCCTCCGTGATTCATTTCGTGCCCCTCAATTCCTTTATTCTTATACCAACTTACTATTTCGAAATTAGAAATGAGTGTGGCATTGTTGTTTTTTGCAATTTTTTCGGCATCTGCCACGTGATCCTCGTGCCCGTGGGTCAAAAGTATATAATCAACCTCAATGGAATCCACATCAATTTCGGCCGCTAATTTATTGGGTGAAATGAATGGGTCTACTAAAAGCTTTTTACCACCTGTTTCCACTGTAAAACAGGAATGTCCAAGAAACTCGATCCTCATAATTAAAAACTTTTTGTTATATAGTGCTGCAAAGGTAACTTAAAGAGTGTATAATATAAAATGTCAAAACTTTAAAGATGTTGAACGGTTATTAATTTTATCCCCCATGTTTCCCGTCCTTAGCTATTTTACATGTTGCGGGGGATAAATATTTATTTTATTTCCACCTATAAGAAATGAACGAAAAGAATTGCGTAACGATTATTTCAGGAACCAACAGAAGGAAAAGCCATAGCTTTATCCTGGCCCGGTATATATTGAATTACCTGCAAAAAAAGGGTACCCCGGTTAAACTGTTGGATTTGGAAGAGGTGCCACTCTCTATCCTGGATAACAATACCTATACTGCTGAAAATCAAATCAAAGAACTCACTGAAATCCAGGACAATTATTTTGTAGGGAGCTCCAAATTTATTTTTGTGGTGCCTGAGTACAACGGCAGTATCCCGGGAGTGGTGAAAATGCTACTCGATGCGTTATCCGTCCGAAAGTACGATGAATCTTTTTTTCATAAAAAGGCTTGCCTGATCGGAGTTGCGGCCGGCAGAGCCGGTAATTTGCGCGGGATGGATCATCTATCTGATATACTCAATTACCTCGGAGTAATTGTATTTCCCTCCAAGTTGCCTGTATCAAGAGTTTTTGAAATACTGGACGGCCGCGAGTTGATCAACGGTGAAGTAGTGGAAACCCTAAATCAACTTGTGGATGACTTTCTCGAGTTTTAAGGAAAATAGTTGGGGGAGAATTCCTGGATGACTATACTTTTGGGGTCACGATAAATCCGGAAGGTGCGGTTGTCTCGAAATTACTGACGAATGTAATTTAGTATTTTTTTAAATAAAACCAATATTTTCACGGTTATAAATGAAGTGTTGAATGGGAACTCGATTGAGTGGGAAGGTTTTTTGAAGTATATAAAAAATTTAAAATTTAATTTTATTTTAATGCTAAGTAAGATAGGCAAACAAAACATTATTTGAAAAATTTGGTTAATTGTTTAAATTATTTTTTGTGAGGAAGGTAAAGTATTCAGATTGGGGGATTATCGACTACGAGAGTGCCTGGGCAAAGCAAACCGAGTTGTCTGATGCGTTGAAACTGGCCAAAAAGGATGGGTTGAGTCCGGGTGAGCTCGGGAGTGAGGTAAATCATCAGCTTATTTTTTGCCATCATCCCCATGTGTACACTTTGGGAAAAAGCGGTAGTCTCGATCATTTGTTGCTCTCAGAAAGGGAACTTCAGAACAGAGGTGCATCGTTTTTTAAGATCAACCGGGGAGGAGACATCACCTATCACGGTCCCGGACAATTGGTGGGGTATCCCATCTTCGATCTGGAGTGTTTTTTTCGCGACGTACACCGTTATGTGAGGAACATAGAAGAAGCTATCATTAGAATGCTGTCCGATTTTGGAATAGAATCGGAGCGGCAGAAGGGCTTTACCGGGGTTTGGTTGCCACCTGATAAATCGGGTAAATGGAGAAAAATTTGTGCTATAGGGGTGCATCTCAGCAGGTGGGTTTCCATGCACGGTTTTGCCTTGAAT